>NZ_CP094975.1:6517500-6715763 GCF_023509015.1 Pseudomonas abieticivorans | reverse complement strand
AGGCCTGATGGATATGTGGTGGCTTTTTCGCGGATGAATCCGCTCCTACAAGAGCGGATTGATCCGCGAACCACACGCCAGTAAACCCAAGGCACAAAAAAACCACCGCAAGGGTGGTTTCTTGAGTACCTCGATACCTCAGTCGCCGTAATACTCACAGCCGCTGGTGCACGTCTCATGGATGCGGATCTTCGACAACTCCGGCAGTAGCGGCTTGAGCTGCTCCCAGATCCACTTGGCCAGCACTTCGCTGGTGGGGTTTTCAAGCCCCGGGATGTCGTTCAGGTAGTTGTGGTCCAGGCGCTCGTAGAGCGGCTTGAAAATCGCCTTGATCTCGGAGAAATCGCGGATCCAGCCGGTGTGCGGGTCAACCGGGCCGCTCAAGTGGATGGCCACCTTGAACGAGTGCCCGTGCAGGCGGCCGCATTTATGGCCTTCGGGCACGTGGGGCAGGCGGTGGGCGGATTCGAACGTAAACTCTTTGAAAATTTCCACAGTACTGAGCTCTAAAAACCGATGCAGTTGCGAAGTTTATCAGCAACCCTACAGCAAGGGTTGCAGATGTTCGCCCAGGCGATTTTTTTCCGTAAGCTCCAGAAAATCATCCCCCAGGCGCTGGCTTTCACTCATTGCGGTTTGCCAGTAGCGTTGGCGAGCGGTGTCATTGCCCATGAAGCGCTTGAAGTCGCTGCGGTCAGGCAGCTTGCCGTGCGGCAGGCGGGCCAGGTATTCACGCGAGGGGGCCAGCAGCAGCACGTTCTGCAAGCGTTGGCTGTTGCCCCGTCGCCAGGGCAGGGCCTTGTCGAACCAGCCGGGGATGACTTTGTCGGTGAAGTGCGGGTACAGCACGATGTCGTCGCCGCAGTAAGGCAGGTCCAGATGGTAGTCCAGCAAGCCGCCATCGCGGAAGGTGCCACTGCCGGCCCCAGGCAGGTCGCGTACGCCCTGCATCACCATGGGGATGGAGCCGGAGGCCAGCAGGGCCTGGCGCAGGTTGCCCGTGTTAAGTGCGAGCAGGCGCGAGGGAAAGTCGGTCAGTGGGTGCAAGGGCGGCGCCAGGCGCTCGTCGTGTACGATCAGCCGCTCGAAATGCCGCGACAGGCGCGGCCGGCCGATCAAGTTGTTGGCGATTACCGAAGACAGGCCTAGGCCCAGGCGGCCGCGGTGGTCGTCGGCCAACAGGCCTCGGCTTTTCACCACCATAATGTTCAAGCGGTAATGCGCATTGCTCAGCACCTGGGCGTCGCGGCCCGCCAAAAGCTCATCAAGCATGCGATGGCAGCTCTGGCTGACTTCGGCCATGGTCACGCCCTTGGCAAAACATTGTTCGTTGTACAGGCGGCCGAGCAGGCGCAGGCCTTCGACCGGGTCGGGCAGGCAGGCACTGGCGAACCGCCAGGAGCCGATCGATGCGCCGATCAATGAGCGCTCGCGGGGTGCGCGTGCCAGCCAGTCACCAAACAGCGCCAGGTCCAGCCCTTGGATGCCCAAGGCTTTTGGCCCCCCGGCAGCGCCTGGCAAGGTGCCGACGTCGGCGGGGCTCAAGCCGTCCTTGCGGATCAGTGCCATTGCCCGCGGGCCTGCCTTGAGGCTCAGGGCGGGGTACTTGATCTGGATCGCACTCATCAATCGTCCTCTTCTGACCGCTAGATTATAAAGTGCGTACGTATTGGGTACAAAGGTCCCACACGATTCACAGCACGCCCCTGCAAGCCAGGCCGGGCCGGGATCGGCTATCATCGTCGTCCGTTTATTTCAGTTTCAATTAAGTTGGGTTCGCTACAGTGGGCTCCGTAAGCACTTATCAATAACGGAGAAACACCATGAAAACTTTGACTGCCTTGTTTACCGTCGCCGCCCTTGGCCTGTCGGCTGGTATTGCCCAAGCCCGTGACCTGGGCCCGGACGAAGCGCTCAGGCTGCGTGATGCCGGTACCATCCAGTCGTTCGAGAAACTCAACGCGGCAGCGCTGGCCAAACACCCAGGCGCGAAAATCCATGAAACCGAGCTTGAAGAACAATTTGGCAAGTACATCTACCAGGTCGAGTTGCGCGACGCCAACAACGTGGAGTGGGACATCGAGCTGGATGCCGTCAGCGGCGCCATTCTCAAGGACCATCAGGACACCTGATGCGCACTGAGGCGCGGTCCCTGGTACTGCTGCTGGCCTTGCTCGCTGCCTGCCCTGTCGCGGTAGCCCGCGACCTGGACCAGGACGAAGCCTTGCGCCTGCGCCAGCAGGGGGTGATCCTGCCTCTGGAACAATTGCTCAAGCAGGCCCTGGATCGTTACCCGGGGTCCAAGCTGCTGGAGGCGGAACTGGAAGTCAAACACGGTTCGTACCATTACGAGGTGGAGCTGATCACCGCGCAAGGGGTTGTGCGTGAGATCAAGTTCGAAGCCAGTACCGGCCAACTGCTCAAGGACGAGGAAGACGACTGATGCGCCTGTTGCTGGTGGAAGACAACGTGCCCCTGGCCGATGAGTTGCTGCGTGACCTCAAGGGGCAGGGGTATGCAGTGGACTGGCTGGCCGATGGTCGCGACGCGGTGTACCAGGGCTGTACCGAGCCGTACGACCTGATCATCCTGGACGTGGGCCTGCCGGGCCTGTCCGGGCTTGAAGTGCTGCAGCAATGGCGCTCCGGGGGGCTGGCCACGCCGGTCCTCATGCTCACTGCGCGAAGCTCCTGGGCCGAGCGAATCGAGGGCCTCAAGGCCGGCGCCGACGATTACCTGGCCAAACCTTTCCACCCTGAAGAGCTGCAGTTGCGTATCCAGTCGTTGCTGCGCCGGGCGCGGGGGCTGGCGAACCAGCCGCAGTTGCAGGCCGCTGGCTTGCAGTTGGACGAAGGGCGCCAGTGCGTGACGCTGGGCGACAATGACATCCAGCTCACGGCGGCCGAGTTTCGCCTGCTGCGTTATTTCATGCACCACCCCGGGCAAATCCTTTCCAAAAGCCACTTGGCCGAACACTTGTATGACGGCGAAACCGAGCGCGATTCCAACGTGCTGGAAGTGCACGTCAACCACCTGCGCCGCAAGCTGGGCCGAAGCGTGATCGAGACCCGCCGTGGCCAGGGCTATCGGTTTGGCGGGGCAGGGGCATGAAATCGATCCAGGCCAAGCTCAGCCTCGGGCTGATCAGCGTCCTGGTCGTGGTCGGCCTGGTGGCCGCGCAACTGAGCCTGTGGCTATTCGAGGTGGGCCTGCAGCGCTACCTGGAGGCCGGCCTGCGCAACGAGAGCGAGAACATCCTGGTCGCCCTGGTGCGGGGCCCCAACGGGCTGCAGTTGGATGAGCGCAGGTTGTCCCCGGCCTATGAGCGGCCTTTTTCCGGTCACTATTTCCGCGTCGATTTTCCCGATGGCCACTGGCGCTCGCGCTCGCTGTGGGACCAGGAGTTGCCACAGCCGACCACCGCTGGCCTGCACGCAGGCTTGAGCCTGGGCCCCGAGGGCCAGTTGCTGCTGGTGTTGCGTGGCGACTATCGGCGCCTGGGCCAACCCCTGTCGATCAGCGTGGCGCAAGACTACACCCCGGTGCGCGAGAGCTTTCAGCGCTTGCGCCAGATCGGCATCGGCATCGGCCTGGCCGCGCTGGCACTGATCCTTATACTGCAACGGCTCACCGTGAAGCGCTCGCTGCGCCCCCTGGAAAAAGCCCGCGAGCAGATCGCCCAGTTGCAACAAGGGCAGCGCAGCCAGCTGGACGGTGACGTGCCGCTTGAGCTTGAGCCACTGGTGGCCCAGATCAACCACCTGCTGGCCCACACCGAGGACAGCCTGGCGCGCTCGCGCAATGCCTTGGGTAACCTGGGCCACGCCCTGAAAACGCCCTTGGCGGTGCTGGTCAGCCTGGCGGCCAGCGAACGCTTGGCGCAGCAACCCCAGGTACGCCAATTGATCGAAGAGCAACTGGCGCAGATCCAACAACGCCTGGGCCGCGAGCTCAACCGAGCGCGGCTGGCTGGCGATGCGTTGCCGGGCGCGCAGTTCGACTGTGACCTGGAATTGCCGGGCCTGTTCGCGACCTTGAGCATGATCCACGGCAGTGAGCTGGCCATGACCCGGCAGGTGCCTGACGGGCTGAAGATCCCCTGGGATCGTGAAGACCTGCTCGAAGTGCTCGGCAACCTGCTGGACAACGCCTGCAAGTGGGCCGACAGCGAAGTGCGCCTGTGCATACTGGGCGGCGAGGCGACGGTGCAGATCTGGGTAGAGGACGACGGCCCGGGTATCCCCCAAGCCCGTCATGCGCAAGTGCTCGACCGCGGTTCACGCCTGGACGAGCAAGTCATCGGCCATGGCCTGGGCCTGGGTATCGTGCGCGATATCGTCGAGGCCAGGGGCGCAAGCCTGGCCTTGTCCGCAAGCCCACTGGGTGGGCTGCGGGTAACGATTGCGTTGGCGCTTCACACGCGAAACTGATCCATCAGGCCCTGTTGCTGGTTGGCCAGGCTGTTGAGGCTCTGGCTGACCCGTGCCGATTCGTTGGCCTGGCCCGACAACGACTCGGTGACGTCGCGAATGGTCGAGACGTTGCTGGTGATTTCCTCGGCCACCGCGCTCTGCTCTTCGGCGGCGCTGGCGATTTGCAGGTTCATGTCGTTGATCACCGTCACCGCATCGCCGATCTGGCGCAGGGCATTGACGGCCTGGCCCACTTGCTCGACGCTGCCCTGTGCCTGGCGATGGCTGTTGTTCATGGCGCCAACCACGTCTTGGGTACCACTTTGCAGGTGTTCGATCACCTGGCGGGTTTCCTCCACCGACTCCTGAGTGCGCCGTGCCAGGTTGCGCACTTCGTCGGCCACCACCGCGAAACCGCGCCCGGCTTCACCGGCGCGCGCCGCTTCGATAGCGGCGTTCAACGCCAGCAGGTTGGTCTGCTCGGCGATGGAGCGGATCACCTCCAGCACCGTGCCGATCTTCTCGCTGCTGGCCGCCAGGCCTTCCACCTGGCCCATGGCCGAACTCATGTCGCTGGCCAGTTGATCAATGCTGCGGGTGGTCTGGTCGATTACCTTCAAGCCTTGCTGGGTCGCCTGGTCGGCGTCGCGGGCGGCCTGCGCGGCCAGGGCTGCGCTGCGGGCCACGTCTTGGGCGGTGGCGGTCATTTCGTGCGAGGCGGTGGCCACCTGGTCTACCTGGCGGTATTGCTGCTCCATGCCGGCGCTGGTCTGGCTGGCGATGGCCGCCGACTGATCGGCGGTGGCGCGCGCATCCTGCACCGATCGCTTCACCTGAGCGATGATCGGCTGCAATTTATCCAGGAAACGGTTGAACCAACCGGCCAGTTCGCCAAGCTCGTCGCGCTTGTCGTAGGCCAGGCGCCGGGTCAGGTCGCCTTCACCGCTGGCAATGTCCTTGAGCATCGCGGCCACCCCCAGGATCGGCCGGGTCACGCTGCGGGCCATCAGCCACACCAGCAACAGGCCAATGACCGCTGCCAGCAGGCCCAGGCTCAGTTCAATCAGGCTGCCTTGGCGATTTTCGCTGTCCAGTTGGGTCCTCAAGGCTTCGGCAGGGGCGACCAGCACCTGGCTCGGCACGTCCAGCAGTACCCCCCAGGGTTTTGCGCCGGGGATGGGGGCGAAAGGGGCGATGATCTTCAGCCGATCGCCTTGGCGCACGCTCATGGCATGCTGGCTGGCGGCAAGCAGGCGGATCAGTTCGCTGCCGTTTTTCGGATCGACCTGGTCCAGGCGTTTGGCTAATTGGCTGGCGTCCGGGCTGTAGCCGGCCAGCAGGCCCGCGGGGCTGAGGATGCTGACCAGGGTCTGGCCTTGGTAGAGTTTTTGGCTGGCTTGTTGGCTGACGGCCTGCAAGCTTTCCAGGTTGATGTCCACCGACAGCGAGGCGATCACTTTGCCATCGAGTATCAGCGGGAAGGCGATGCTGGTCATCAGCACGTCCTTGCCATCGATCTTGTAGAAATAGGGCTCCATCACGCAGGTGTCGAGCTTGGCGCGCGGGCAGCTGAACCAGGTGTTGTTGGCCTCGCCGCTGGGGCCTGCGCTGGTGTCGGCGATGTCGGCCTCAGGGATGGTCATGGAAGTTAGCTGGCCGGCCACCGGCTGCGACCAGTACAGCGAGAACCGGCCCTTGTCGTTGCTGCCCAGGTCTTTCTGGTCGGCGAACAGCTCATCCTTGCCGTCCAGGCCGTTCAATTCAAACACCAGCGAAATGCCCAACAGGCTCGGGTTGGCCTGCAGCGCCGATTTGACCTGGCGGGTCAGGTCTTCGCGCAGGTCATAGGCATCCAGAAAGCGCTTCTGCGCCTGGTCGCGCAAGAACAGCACCTGGCGCGAGAAACCCTTGCCATATTGGAAGCTGTCCATGAATTGCTGGCGGATGGCCAGTGCCTGCACTTCGCCTTGGGATTCGATACGCGCTTGGGCAGCCTCGTTGAGCATGTCCATGCTACGGCCCTGCACCAGTTCCGAGCTGCGCTCCATGCGGTACAGCGACAGGCCCACCAGCAGGGTGACGATGCCGATCAGGCACAGCCCGGCGAGGGAGGTGATTTTCCACTGGATGGAGAGTTGTTTGAGCGACATCGTGGGCCCCTTGGGCGGTTACGGCAAAGTCCGCCTTTTATATCGGCCACCCAGGCAATTTATTGAGCAGTAAAACTTGGCGCGCCAGGTGATGACTAATGAACAGGACCGCTGTGCGTCTTGCTGACATGGATCGAACATGAACCAAACCAACCTGCAACATAAGTCATTGCTGTGCCTGTTGATTCTGATAACCCTGGCGTTCCTGTGGATCCTGTTGCCGTTTTATGGTGCCGTGTTCTGGGCGGTGATCCTGGGCATTGTGTTTGCCCCGCTGCAGCGCCGCCTGGCGCTCAAGTTTGGCCGCCGGCGCAACCTGGCGTCGATCTCCACGCTGTTGATTTGCCTGGTGATCGCCATTTTGCCGGTGATCGTGGTCAGTGCGTTGCTGGTGCAAGAGGGCGCGGCGCTGTACGCCAATGTCGAAAGCGGCAAGTTGGACATCGCCGGCTATATCGCCCAGTTCAAACACGCCTTGCCGCCGTACTTCCAGCATTTGCTGGACCGCATGGGCATGGGCAACCTGGAGGGGTTGCGCGACAAAATCGCCAAGGGCGCCATGCAGGGCAGCCAATACTTTGCCAGCCAAGCGTTCAGCTTTGGCCAAGGCACGTTCGACTTCATCATCAGTTTCGGCATCATGCTCTACCTGTTGTTCTTCTTTTTGCGTGACGGGCCGGAGCTGGTGCGCAAGATCCGCACTGCCGTGCCCTTGGCTGAACACCAGAAGCGTCGCCTGCAACTGAAGTTCAACCGCGTGGTACGGGCCACCGTCAAAGGCAACCTGGTCATGGCCGTGACCCAGGGCGCGCTCGGCGGCTTTATCTTCTGGGTGCTCGACATCCCCAGTGCGTTGCTCTGGGCCGTGGTCATGGCTTTCCTGTCGTTGCTGCCAGCGGTGGGCGCCGGGGTGGTCTGGGCGCCGGTGGCGGCTTATTTCCTGTTGAGCGGCGAAACCTGGCAGGGCGTGGTGCTGACGGCCTATGGTATTTGCGTGATCGGCCTGGTCGACAACGTGCTGCGCCCCATCCTGGTGGGCAAGGACACGCGCATGCCCGATTACCTCGTGCTGCTCTCCACGGTCGGCGGCCTGGCGGTGTTCGGCCTCAACGGTTTCGTGATCGGGCCGTTGATCGCCGCATTATTCATGTCGGCCTGGGGAATCTTCACCAGCGAGAAAAAACAGGTCCGGCTCCCGCAGGACCGGGCTCCAAGCGACCAATAACCTGCCTCAGACACAGGTCGCTACGTCGGCGTAGCGACCTTCAGCCTTGAGGCCGATGGCCTGCATTCGTTACCATCGCGCACGCCGTGCTTTTCACCTACGGCTGTTACCTCATTTTCCTACGCCAGGATGGCGTTTTTGCCCTGAACCCCGTGCCCGGAGCCTTGGCCCCGGCGTGGCTGCGTTCATTTCATCGTTATGTATTTTTTGAGCGGTACCGATGCCTCAACCCATTCCACTGAAAGATCACGAAATCGAGAAACGCCTGGTCAATCGGCGCCTGATTGCCTGCGCCGTATTCGTGCTCGCCTTGAGTTTTGCCCTGGTCGGGCGCTTGTACTTCCTGCAAGTGATCGAGTTTGCCTACCATTCGACGATTTCCGAGAACAACCGCGTCCACGTGCTGCCCATTGCGCCGGAGCGCGGGCTGATCTACGACCGCAACGGCGTGTTGCTGGCCACCAACCGGCCCAGCTTCAACATGACCCTGACCCGCGAGCGCGCCGGTGACTACAACAAGGTGCTCGATGAAGTGACCCAGGTACTGGGCCTGAGCGAGGACGACCGCAAGCAGTTCGACAAGGACCTCAAGCGCGTACGCCATCCGTTCGAGCCGGTTACGCTGATGTACGAGCTCAGCGAGGAGCAGATCGCCAAGATCGCGGTCAACCAGTACCTGTTGCCCGGCATCGACGTAGAAGCGCAGTTCGTGCGCGAATACCCCCAGGGTGAGCATTTTGCCCACTCGGTGGGTTTTGTCGGGCGCATCAACGAGAAAGAGTCCAAGCAGCTCGACAACACCGAATACCGTGGCACCCAGTCGATCGGCAAGACCGGCATCGAACGCTTTTACGAAAACGAGCTGCACGGCCACGTGGGCTACGAAGAGGTCGAGACCAACGCCCAAGGCCGCGTGATGCGGGTGCTGAACCACACCGACCCGGTGCCGGGCAAAAACATCGTGCTGAGCCTGGACATCAAGCTGCAGGAGGCGGCCGAGCACGCCTTGGGCGACCGTCGTGGCTCGGTGGTGTGCATCGACCCGGACACCGGCGAAGTCTTGGCCATGGTCAGCAAGCCCAGCTTCGACCCCAACCTGTTCGTCACCGGTATCAGCTTCAAGCAATACGCGGCGCTACGCGATTCCATCGACCGACCGCTGTTCAACCGTACCCTGCGCGGCCTGTACGCGCCGGGGTCGACCATCAAGCCGGAAGTGGCCATCGCAGGCCTGGATAGTGGCGTGACCACGCCCCAGGCGCGGGTGTTTGACCCTGGTTACTACCAACTGCCCAACTACGACCATAAATACCGCAACTGGAACCGCTCCGGTGATGGCTGGGTGGACATGGACGCGGCGATCATGCGCTCCAACGACGTGTATTTCTATGACCTGGCGCACAAGCTGGGCATCGATCGCCTGCACGACTACATGACCAAGTTCGGCCTGGGCCAGAAGGTCTCGCTGGACATGTTCGAAGAGGCGCCGGGCCTGATGCCGTCCCAGCAATGGAAGCGCGCCACGCGCCGCCAGGCGTGGTTCCCGGGTGAAACGCTGATCTTGGGCATTGGCCAGGGCTACATGCAGGTCACGCCGCTGCAACTGGCGCAGGCCACCTCGTTGATTGCCGCCAAGGGCGTGTGGCACCGCCCGCACCTGGCCGAGACGGTGGGTGGGGTCGCGCCGGTGGACGAGAACCCGATGCCGAACATCGTGCTGCGTGACCCGCGCTACTGGGATCAGGTGAACCACGGCATGCAGTTGGTGATGCACGACCCGCGCGGTATCGCACGGGCGGCGGCGCAAGGCGCCCAGTACCGCATTGCCGGCAAGAGTGGTACCGCGCAGGTGGTGGCGATTAAGCAGGGCGAGCGCTATAACCGCCTCAAGACCCTGGAGCGCAACCGCGACAACGCCTTGTTCGTCGGCTTCGCGCCAGCCGATCACCCCAAGATCGTGGTGGCCGTGATGATCGAGAACGGCGAGGCGGGTGGCCGTGTGGCAGGCCCGGTGGTGCGCGAGATCATGGACGCCTGGTTGCTGGACCAGGATGGCAAGCTCAAGCCGCAATACGCCGCACCGGCCAAGCCACCGGGTGATCCGCACGTCTGACCGCTGCGGCCGCGAAAAGGCCGCCATGGTGTATCAGGTTATACAAGGCGCTCTTTTCGCGGATAAATCCGCTCCTACAAGGGGTCGCGCTCATCTGTAGGAGCGAAGCCAGCGCCGCGGTGTATCCAACACCCCGGCGCCAGCGTGTGCGAATGTCAGTGCGTGCTAAACCTGAAAATCGTCGTTTGGGTGTACGCCTTGCCCGGGTCCAACCGCGTGCTCGGGAAGTTCGGCTGGTTGGGGGCATCCGGGTAGTGCTGGGTTTCCAAGGTAAAGGCGCCCCAGTGCGGGTAAGTCTTGCCCCCCTTGCCGTGAATGCTGCCATCCAGGAAGTTGCTGGTGTACAGCTGCACCCCAGGCTCGGTGGTGTAGAGCTGCAACAGGCGGCCTGAAGCCGGGTCGTGCACCTGGGCTGCCAGTTTGCCGACATCCCCTTTGGTGTCCAGCACCCAGTTGAAGTCAAAGCCGCCTTGCTTGGGTTCGGCGTATTTCAATTGCGGGTGGTCGGCCTTGATGTCCTTGCCCAGCGCCTTGGGCGTGAGGAAGTCCATGGGCGTACCCGCCACCTTCGGCAACTCGCCGGTGGGGATCAGTTTCTCGGTGACCGGGGTGTACTCGGAGGCGTGCAGCGTGGCCACCTGCTTGAGGATATCGCCATTGCCAGCGCCGGCCAGGTTGAAATAGCTGTGGTTGGTCAGGTTCAGCACGGTCGGCTTGTCGGTGGTGGCGTGGTACTGGATCTTCAGCTCGTTTTTCTCATTCAGGCTGTAGGTGACCACGGTGGTCAGCGTACCCGGGAAGCCCATCTCGCCATCTGGCGACACATACGTAAGCTTCACGCCCACCGAGTCCTTGCCATTGCTGGGCTCGGCTTTCCACACGTGTTTGTCGAACCCTTGGGTACCGCCGTGCAGGGCGTTGGTCTTGTCGTTGGTGGGCACCTGGTACTGCTTGCCGTCCAGGCTGAACTGGCCACCGGCCAGGCGGTTGCCGAAGCGCCCGATGGTCGCGCCGAAGTACACGGTGGGGTTGGCCTGGTAGCCCTTGATGTCATCGAAGCCCAGTACCACGTCTTCGCCCTTGCCATGCTTGTCGGGTACTACCAGCGATTGCAGCACGCCGCCATAGGTGATGACGCTGGCGTGCATGCCGTGGCTGTTGCTCAGGGTGTATTTTTCCAGCGCGGTGCCGTCGGGCAATTGGCCAAAGCTTGAGCGTTCATTGGTCAGGCCGGCGGCCTGGGCAGACAGCGTGGCGATCATCAGGGACAGTCCCAAGGTGGTGAGTTTGAAAGCGGCGTTCATCGTATCGACCTTCCTTTGTTGTTGTTTTTGAAAGCGCAACCGTCAATTGGTAATACTATTTACGGCTTAAATTTACCGTGACAGCCTTTATAGTTCATAAAACACCACTTGAAAAACAAATGGTAATACTATTTAGTGGTGTCAGGTGTCGCGAGCCGTTGATGGGGTAGACCGGATCCATTGGCAGAGGTTCGCCGGCGTGCGATGTGATTTGACGGCCAATCATATGATGATTAGCCTCCAGGCAGGCAGTCCAGACCTGGGGAGGCAAAGGCCATGAGCAGTAACTATCACGCGTCGACGGTCGATCGGCTGGGTTCGATGATCGCGGCCAGGCAGGTCGAGCCCGGCCAGACGCTCAAGGTCGAAGCGGGTTTGTGCCAAGAGCTGGGCGTGAGCCGTACCGTGGTGCGCGAGGCGATCAAGACGCTGGTGGCCAAGGGCATGCTGGAAGTCGGGCCCAAGGTGGGCACGCGGGTATTGCCGGTACGCAGCTGGAATTTGTTTGACCCGCAGGTAGTGGGGTGGCTGGCCGAAAAGGGCTTGCCGGAGAATTTTGTGATGGACCTGCTGGACCTGCGCCGCACCATCGAGCCGATGGCGGTGCGCTGGGCCTGTGAGCGCGCAAGTGCTGCCCAGCTTGAAGAAATCCGCCAGGCCTACGCGCAGTTGGCGGCCTCGCTGGGTGACCGGCAGGCCTACAACCAGGCGGATCAGCGGTTTCACGAGGCGGTGCTGGCGGCCAGCCATAACCAGTTCATCGAGCAGATGCTGCCGGCGCTGGGCACCTTGCTGGCAGTGTCGTTCGACATGTCCTCGGCGGTGCCCCACGAATTGGGCAAGACCTTGCCGTTGCACAAGGAGTTGGCCGAGGCCATTTGTGCGCGGGATGTGGCGCGCGGGGTGTGGGCCTGCATGAGCCTGATCGAGGGCTCGGCGGCCACGATTTCAGGTTATTACGCACAGCAATGAAGGCTCGACAATAATAAAGAAGGGCGTTTGATGAACTGGCAAGCGATCACCCCACACCGATTCAAATTGGCGGAAGGGCCTTTCTGGGACCCGCCCACCGGCGCCTTGTACTGGGTCGACATCGCCGGTTTCAAGGCCTGTCGCCTGCAGGGCGACACGTTTGAGCACTGGCAACTCAGTGAACCGGTGTCTGCCTTCATTCCTGCCGAGCGGGGCGATGCCTTGGTGACCCTGGCCAGTGGCGTGTATCGCCTGGACCTGCAATCACCCAGCGACGCGCCCGGGCTCAGCCTACTCTGCGTCGCCGACCCGCACGCCGGGAACCGCGCCAACGAGGCGCGCTGCGATGCCAAGGGCCACCTGTGGCTGGGCAGCATGCAAAACAACCTGGACGAGGAGGGCGCTGACCTGCCGCTCACGCGTCGCAGCGGCGGCCTGTTTCATGTCGACCACCAGGCGTGGGTCACGCCGTTGCTGGCCGGCCAAGGCATCGTCAACACTTTGTTGTGGAGCCCTCAGGGCGATGCTCTGTACAGCGCCGACACCCTGGACGGGGTGATCTACCGGTACCCGATCAACCCCGGGCCTGTGCTGGGTGAACGCCAGGTACATGCCGGCCGGCACCCGCGGGGCGCGCCCGACGGCTCTGCCATGGATGCCGAGGGGTTTATCTGGAATGCCCGCTGGGACGGTGGCTGCCTACTGCGTTTTGCCCCCGATGGGAGGGTCGACCGAGTCATCGAACTGCCCTTGTGCCACCCCACCAGTTGCGTGTTCGGCGGGCCGGACCTGCGCACCTTGTTTGTCACCAGCAGCGCGCAGGTGCCGGGCCCCTTCGAGGGTGCGGTGATGGCGGCCCAGGTGGATGTGCAGGGGGCGCCGTGCCACCGCTACAGTGGGTGACACTACGTTACATTCGTTTCAATCGTAATATGATAAGACTGTAAAACCACTGCTGGACGCTGTAGCTATTCAATAAAAATAAGGAGTTAGCTATGTTGAGTCGTCACGGGATTCGCTCCCTGTGCTGCGCCGCCGTTGCCACCGCCATCCTGGGCTTTGGCGCGGCTGCATCCGCCGAAGAAATCAAGATCGGCTTCCTGGTCAAGCAACCTGAAGAACCCTGGTTCCAGACCGAATGGGCCTTTGCCGAAAAAGCCGGCAAGGACAAGGGCTTCACGGTGCTCAAGATCGCCGTGCCAGACGGCGAGAAAACCCTTTCTGCCATCGACAGCCTGGCCGCCAACGGCGCCAAGGGCTTTGTCATCTGTGCGCCGGACGTGTCCCTGGGCCCGGCCATCGTCGCCAAGGCCAAGGCCAACGGCTTGAAGGTGATGGCCGTGGACGACCGCTTCGTCGACGCCAGCGGCAAATTCATGGAAGACGTGCCGTACCTGGGCATGGCCGCCTTCGAGGTCGGCCAGAAGCAGGGCCAGGCCATGGCCGATGAAGCCAAGAACCGCAAATGGGATTGGAAAGACACCTATGCGGTGATCAACACCTACAACGAACTGGACACCGGCAAGAAGCGCACCGACGGCTCGGTCGACTCCCTGAAGAAGGCCGGCCTGCCAGACGACCACATCCTCTACACCGCGCAAAAAACCCTCGACGTGCCGGGCAGCATGGACGCCACCAACTCGGCGCTGGTCAAGCTGCCGGGCGCGGCGAAAAACCTGATCATCGGCGGCATGAACGACAACACCGTGCTGGGTGGCGTGCGCGCCACCGAGAGCGCGGGGTTTGCGCCAGCCAACGTGATCGGCGTGGGCATCAACGGCACCGACGCCATTGGCGAGCTGAAAAAGACCGACAGTGGCTTCTTCGGCTCGATGCTGCCCAGCCCCGACAAAGAGGGCTACAACACCGCCGCCCAGATGTACGAGTGGGTCACCACCGGCAAGGAACCCCCCAAGTACACCGCCATGGATGACGTGACCCTGATCACGCGCAAGAACTTCCAGGAAGTGCTGACCAAAATCGGCCTGTGGAACTGAAACGCGCGGCCTGATCCGTCAGGCTGACATCGGCAAGGCCGCGCTTCGCCTCCCGGAGCGCGGCCAGGGAGTGGTTTGATGCTCGAACACAACTTGCCAGGCGAGAGCCTGCGTTTTACCGGTATCGGCAAGAATTTCCCAGGCGTGCGGGCGCTCTCGGACATCAGTTTCGAGGCGCGCCCCCACAGCGTGCACGCGCTGATGGGCGAGAACGGCGCAGGCAAGTCGACCCTGCTGAAGATCCTGGGTGGGGCCTATCAACCCAGCGCAGGCCACCTGCAAATCGGCGAGCGCACCATGGCCTTCAAGTCGGCGGCCGACAGCATCAACAGTGGCGTGGCGGTGATCCACCAAGAGCTGCATTTGGTGCCGGAAATGACCGTTGCCGAAAACCTGCTGCTCGGCCACATGCCGTCGCGTTTTGGCCTGGTCAACCGCGGGGCGATGGTGCGCCGCGCCCGTGAACTGCTCAAGGGGCTGGCCGACGAGATCGATCCGAACATGCGCCTGGGCAGTTTGTCCCTGGGCCAGCGGCAGTTGGTGGAAATCGCCAAGGCCATGTCGCGCAACGCCCACGTCATCGCCTTCGATGAGCCCACCAGTAGTTTGTCGGCCCGCGAGATCGAGCGGCTGATGACCATCATCGCCAAGCTGCGCGATGAGGGCAGGGTGGTGATCTACGTGTCGCACCGCATGGAAGAGATCTTCCGGATCTGCGATGCCGTCACGGTGTTCAAGGACGGCCGCTACGTGCGCACCTTCGAACAAATGAGCGAGCTGAGCCACGATCAACTGGTCACCTGCATGGTTGGCCGGGACATCCAGGACATCTACAACTACCGCGCCCGGCCCCATCAGGGCACGGCGCTGCAGGTGCGAGACCTCAAGGGCCCGGGGCTGCATGAACCGGTCAGTTTCGAGGTGCAAAAGGGTGAGGTGCTGGGTTTCTTCGGGCTGGTGGGGGCGGGGCGTACCGAACTGCTGCGCCTGCTGTCGGGCCTGGTGCGTAGCCAAGGCGGCAGCGTCACGCTGCAAGGCCAGGCGCTGGCCCTCAAGACCCCGCGCGATGCCATTGCCGCCGGCATTCTGCTGTGCCCCGAAGACCGCAAGAAGGAAGGCATCGTACCGCTGTCCAGCGTCGCCGAAAACATCAACATCGGCGCCCGCAGCCAGCACGCGACCTTTGGCTGCCTGCTGCAGGGCAAGTGGGAAAGCGAAAACGCCAAGCGCCAGATCAAGGCGCTGAACGTGAAAACCCCGTCGCCTGCCCAGCAGATCATGTACCTGTCGGGCGGCAACCAGCAGAAGGCCATCTTGGGCCGCTGGCTGTCGATGCCCATGAAAGTGCTGTTGCTGGACGAGCCTACCCGTGGCATCGACATCGGCGCCAAGGCCGAGATCTACCAGATCATCCACAACCTGGCGGCCGACGGCATCGCGGTGATCGTGGTGTCCAGCGACCTGATGGAGGTGATCGGCATCAGCGATCGCATCCTGGTGCTGAGCGAAGGCGCGCTCACCGGTGAAGTGCTGCGCCAGGATTTTGATGAATCAAGACTGCTGCAACTGGCGCTACCGCGTACGCGCGGCTAATAACAATACGAGGTGCTTATGTCTACTCCCACCACCCTGACCGCTCCACGGCAAGGACTCAACATGCGCCGCTTCCTCGATGACTGGGTCATGCTGCTGGCGGCCCTGGCGATCTTCGTGCTGTGCACGGTGTTCATCGACAATTTCCTTTCACCCCTGAACATGCGCGGCCTGGGCCTGGCGATTTCCACCACCGGCATCGCCGCCTGCACCATGCTCTACTGCCTGGCCTCGGGGCATTTCGACCTATCGGTCGGTTCGGTGATCGCCTGCGCCGGGGTCATCGCGGCCATCGTCATGCGTGCCACCGACAGCGTGTTCCTGGGCGTATCGGCTGCCTTGTTGATGGGCTTGGTGGTGGGCCTGATCAACGGCATCGTCATCGCCAAGCTGCGCATCAACGCCTTGATCGCAACGCTTGCGACCATGCAGATCGTGCGGGGCCTGGCCTACATCTTTTCCAACGGCAAAGCCGTGGGCGTGATGAACGAAGGCTTTTTCGTGTTCGGTAACGGCCAGATCGGCGGGGTGCCGGTGCCGATCGTGATCACCATCGTGTGCTTTGTGTTCTTCGGCTGGTTGCTCAACTACACCACCTACGGGCGCAACACCATGGCCATCGGCGGCAACCAGGAAGCCGCGCGCCTGGCTGGCGTGCACGTGGACCGCACCAAGATCATCATCTTTGCCGTGCACGGCCTGATCGGTGCGCTGGCCGGTGTGGTGCTGGCCTCGCGCATGACCTCGGGCCAGCCAATGATCGGCCAGGGCTTCGAGCTCACGGTAATCTCCGCCTGCGTGCTGGGCGGGGTGTCGCTCAGTGGCGGCATCGGCATGATCCGCCACGTAATCGCCGGGGTGCTGATATTGGCGATCATCGAGAATGCGATGAACCTGAAGAACATCGACACCTTCTACCAGTACGTGATTCGCGGCACCATCTTGCTGATCGCGGTGATCATCGACCGCCTCAAGCAGCGTTGAGGTAGCCGGCTACCGCCCTTGTCGTGTTGCCCCAGGCTTGAATGCCCGGGGCCCTGGCCTTCGCCGGGGCAACACGCAAGGATACGCGGTTCATGGACACAGACCTGTCACTGGGGTCGCAGATTGCGGCCCACTCCACCCTTGCCAGCGCCGTGGCCAGGCAGTTTGCCTCCCGCCCATCGCTGTACGGCAGCGCAGCCCGCCTGCTTGGCGCACAGATGCGCGAATACTATGGCAACCTCGATTTCAAACCCGAACAGACCTGGCTGGCCGTGCCGGATCAAGACCCGGTCAGTGGAAAAACCCTGGGCTATTCGCTGAGCCCGGTAGTGCCGCTGTTGATCGACCTGTACCTGAGCGATCGCACGCTGAACCTGGAGCAGGGCTTTCATTTCCTCACCAGTGATCAGCAAGCCCCCGTGGCGGCGACGTTGAACGTGCGCATGTTCACTTTCGAGCTGTTGGTCAACGAAGCAGCCGGGTTGCTCCTGACCGCGTTCATGGATGACCTCAAGGATTACTGGAACGTGGTATTCATCGACGGTGGTAGCCGCTGGGCCTGGCTGTCGCGTTTCCTGCACCTGGAGTTCGAGCGGCAGGTCACTATAGCGGCGGTCACGGTTACGCTGGATGCCGAGCCGTTGGCCACGGGTTTGGCGCTGGATGCGTCCCCGCAGTGGGCTGATCGCCAGGATGCCGACCCTGATCACCCGGTCAAGGCCTGGCTACTGAACGTCGACAGCATGGCGGGGGACGCGGCGCTGACCTCGATGTTGACGCCGATGCTGGTCATCAGCCGTCATTTCGCCGAATCCAACAGCGATGTGTATCTCTGCTACCTGCCGTTCAGCCCCTTGCAGGCCTACGCGGGCCTGCAAGCCATGGCCGAGGGCCTGGGCGCACAACTGGGGCGCGAGCTGACCGGTGAGCGCCTGGAGCTGTCATTGCTGCCCTTGGCCGCCCATGCGTTCGATGCCCAGGCCCAGGCGTTCCTGGAGCAGCAGTTGCACCTGGTGGCGGCCCTGGGCCCGGCCTGCCGGCTGCTGGGCGGTGATGCCTCGATGCTGGCTGGGGCCATCAACGACGTTACGGCGTTCAAGGGCTTCGAGGCGCCACGCCAGCAAGCCGGGCTGTCGCGCCTGGAGGCAGCCCTGCCGCCGTGGCTGGCCAAGGCGACGGGGCCTGATCGCCAGGCGTATGCCGAGCACATCGGCAAGTTGGCCGTGGCGACCCGGCGCGCAGGCGGGCGCACGTTCCTGAACGGGGTCCCGAGCCTCGAGGCGTTCGCTGCCAAGGCTCTTATCGAGCGCATGGCCAGTGATCACCCCGGTGAGGCGGTGCCGGCCTTGGCGGACATCGAGGTGCACGTGGTCACGGTGCCCAATGCGCTGCTCACTATCGTCAACGCCGGGGATGCGGTGATGCAGGACGTGCAGGTGTCGCTGGTCGATTTCGCCCTGTTCCAGCAGGCGGGGCGCCCGCGTGGGCACCTGGTGGTGCACCCGCGGGCCGGTGCGCATTTGCCAGCGTGGGTGGATGCTGCCAGCGTGGTGCAATTGATCGAGCACGTTGACGCCGGCCAGCAGTACATGCAGTTGCTCAAGGCCACGTTGGTCAATGGCCCTGACGTCGCCGACCGCCAACAGCTGTTTGCCGCGCAGCTTGTGCAGCAACTGCCGCTGCTGGCGTTGGAGAACGTGCTCAAGGGTGAACACGGCTTCACCCGTGCCGGCTACCTGCTGGTGGCGGACCTGATGGAAACCGCCCGGTTGGCCAGCGTGGCACGCTCGCGCATTCGTCGCCTGGCGATCAAGGCGCGTGACGGTGATACAGCAGATGGCGTGAGCAACATGTACGTGATCGACCACCCGGGGCTGGCAAGCGGGCCGTGCGTGCTGTACCGGCCGTTGTTTCGCCAGCCGTTGCGTGAATTTGCCAATGCCGCCGCATTGTTCAATGCCATCTGCGATGCCGGCGAACTGCAAACCGCCGTGCTGGCCTGGATGAGCCCGCAGGCGCGTGCGCGTTTTGGCCAGGGTGGTTTTACCGAGCCGCACGTGCTGCGCTTTGGCGCCGGCTCCGACAGCGCGCCACTGAGCCGCCCGCTGCCGGCTCGGCTCGACTGCCAGGCCTTCGACGATCCACTGCTGCCAGCGCTTTACCAGGCCAACGTACAGGCCCTGATCGAGATCGCCGATCGGCAGTCCATCAGCGCCGAACACAGCCGATGGCTGGCCTATGGCGAATTGGCCTGGGTACTGTTCAACGCGCTGCTGCCGTTGGCCAGTGGCGCACTGGCGTCGGCAGGCTGGCTGGTGCAAACCCTGGCGACACTGGACCAGCAATTGGCCGCCAACCCGCAGGGCGATGTGCAAAAAAGCCATGAGGCGCTGGCCGAGTTGATGTTCAACATCGCGTTGTTCTTGCTCGGTGAAGGCTTGGGGCTGGTGACTGGGGCCGATACGGCGCTGGGCCGTCGCGAGGCCCTGGTGTCCGTGAATGAGGCCTTGCCACGCCTGCAAGCCAAGGCGTTGCTGCACCCGGCGCCAACGTTGGGGGCGGTTGCCTCGGCGCTGCCCACGCAACTGGACTTCAGGTTCGCCAATGCCAACCGCCAGTTCACCGCCGCCCAGCGTACCTTTATCGCGACGCTGCGGGTAAAGCCTGCCGAGCCTCTCGGGGGTGCGGTGCCGCGCGGCCCCGAGCAAGGCCTGCACTGGCAGGGCGGGCAACTGCTGGCCCGAGTTGCCGACGACTTCTACAGCGTGGTGGCCGATGACGGCGCAGCTCAGGTGCTCGACCCGCTGACGGGTGCGCGCAGCGGCCCGTGGCTACGTCGCGACGAACTGGGCCGCTGGCAATGGGACAGCCGCTTGCGCCTGGCCGGTGGCGGCCCGGCCAAGCGGCGGCTGCAGGCGCGAGCGGAAAACGAGGCGGCCGAAAGTGCAGCGCGCCTGGTGCTGGCCGACTATAGCGTGCGTTATCCGCCTTTGTTCGAGCGCTGCGCCAGCCTGGGCCATCAACTTGACGAAGCAGCCGCAAATAACCCGGCGCAGTTGCCGGCACTGCGCGAGGAATACCTGGTGCAGGCGCAAAGTTTGATCGAGCTGATGGACCAGGCCCAGGTTGCCCGCGAGCGGGTCAACCGGCGCACGGTCATGCCGCACTTCAATGAACTGGGGGCGGCCGGCTACGCGGCCATGATCGAGTACGCGGCGAATATCGGCAGCGTACTGCTGGCCAAGCTCCGCACGCTGGTAGCGGCCAATCCGCTGTTCCTTACTGTGCCCAAGCTTGCTGAAGTCAAGGCACTGGCCGCTGGCGACACCCTGGTGGTCGGGCAAGTGCTGGCCTTGCTCGAACGCCATCTGGGCTGGCGTGAGCGCATTGATGGCTGGCGCACTGCGCTGCTGGGCATTCCTGGGCATGGCCCACGGGCGCTGGTACGGATGGACGTCATGCTGCAGCGGCACAAAAGCTTCATGGCGGTGGCTTCTGCGCTGCTGCAGATGCACCTGTTCAGAGGGCTGACGGCATTCGTGCATGATCCGCTGACCTACAAGCGCCTGGTAGCAATCATGAAGCCTGCGCACCTGGCGGTGATCAGCCATGCGCAGTTGCACGAGCCTGCGCAGGCGCTGAGCCTTGAATCGCAACTGGAAGTGCTGAACAGCGCCCTGGACAGCTATGCCCAGGCCCAGGACGGCGCGCAGATGCTGCGTGACGAGGTGCTTGACGATGCCTGGGAAGCGTTTGAGCCATTCCTCGCCTTGTTGCAGCGGGTTGCTGACAGGGCCGCCCTGGAGATGGCCGAGGGCGTGCGCGAACAGGCCAGCCAGGCCGAGGCGGATCGCCCGCCCGTGGCCAGTACCAGTAATCGGGTGGTAATGCGCCTGCGTAACCGACGAGTCTTGATTGGCAGGCGCAAAGCGGGCCAGGTTGCCGGCGAGCGCGAAGTGGTGGAGGTTGCCAACGCCCTGGATGACAAGGTGGTGGCAGCCTTCGAGCAAGCACCGGACGGGCAGTGGGGTGAGGTGCCCACGCCGGCGGTCGCGCCACCGCCGGTGCCGGTATTATGGCCGGCCTTGAACACGGTCCTGGGTAAGGCGGACACGCTGCTGGCGCTGGCCGCGCCGGCCATCGCCCGTAGCCGTGACCATGCGCGACGTGCCTTGCGCCCGGTCGAGGTGCAAGAAGACCTACAGCGCCAAGCCAGCCAACTGGCTGCTGCCGGGGACGGGATCCAGGCGCTGCTGGAGGCTGAAAATGCCGTGCCACTGCCCAATCGCCGGCGCCTGGCACAGGCCCGGCTGGCCAAGGTGCGCGAAACGGTCGCGCAAATGTTGGAGCAGGGTCGCCTGATGCGTGTGGCGCGCACCCAGGAACTGGCCCCGCAAGTTTTTCACGTGCACTACCTGCTGGAGCAGCAAGCTGTCACCATCGAGCCACTGAATGACCGGGTATTTCTGGAAGGGCCTCGCGGGCGCAAAGACTACGTCGATGAGTACGCCATCAAGGATACCCAAGGCAAGGTACTGTGGTACGCCCACTTCCACTACCCGGGCAAACAGACGCCCGCAGCCAATTTTACCGCGGCCCATCTCAAGTGGGCGGCGCAGCGCAAGGTTGGGTTACAGAAGCAGATTGCCCAGGCGCGTGACAACCAGGAGGTGACGGCGATCTGGCGGGCCGCCATTGGTGCCCAGGATGCACGGGAGCTATTTTTGTCGCGGCGTAAAGGCCGTCAGTAATGAAAGCATGTTGCGCAGGCCTTGGCCTGCGCAACACCGGCACGTCAGGCGATGCGTGCCTGGCTGTGGACGGGGGGTTGCACCTGCATCAGCAGGGCGGTCATCTGTGTGAGTTTTTCCTGCAGGGCGTCGCGTTCGGCCTTGAGGTCTCGCAGCTCGTCGCGGCGGATGGTCACGTACAGGGTTTGGGATGGAGTTGCTGGCAGTAAAGTACCCATTGCACACCTCGCAAATGGTCAGACACAACATGAGAGTAGACGATCCTGGCGGTTGTCCAGCCAGGCTTGAACTCTCTATCGGCGCCGATTCTGATTTCTTTTGAGTGGCAATGGAACTTTTTTATTTTTCATGGTCCCTGTGTCGTTTTTACCCAGTTGGGCAAGTGCCCGTGATTGTTGGGCAGCCGGTTGTGACAGGCGCTTTATCGTTTTTTCTTGCACGACGAACGGTTATTCCTTCAGCTTGTGCGAAACTATGTGCGCTACCCCTGTACTAAGCTGGGGTAGGAAATTGAATTTGTAAGGTGTGACGCACCTTTTTTTGTAGCGAGTGGAGCACCTGGCATGCAACTGGGAATCGTGGGACTGGGCCGCATGGGCGGCAACATTGCGAGAAGACTGATGCGTGGCGGCCATACGACGGTGGTCTTTGACCGCAATCAGGCGTCCGTTGAAACCTTGAGCAATGAAGGCGCCGTGGGCGCTGCCGACCTGGCCGCACTGGTCGCACAGATGGACACGCCGCGCGCTGTCTGGGTCATGCTGCCTGCGGGCGCACCGACCGAAGAAACCATCCAGCAGTTGGCACAGCTGCTGGAGCCGGACGATGTGATCATCGACGGCGGCAACACCTTCTACAAGGACGACATTCGTCGCGGCAAGGAACTGGCCGAGCGCAACCTGCACTACGTCGACGTCGGTACGTCTGGCGGTGTCTGGGGCCTGGATCGCGGTTTCTGCATGATGATCGGCGGTGAGTCGGCCATCCTCGAGCGCCTCGATCCGCTGTTCGATTGCCTGGCACCGGGCATCGGCGACATCCCGCGCACCCGTGACCGCAAGTCCGACGACTCGCGCGCCGAACGTGGCTACATCCACGCAGGCCCTGCAGGTTCGGGCCACTTCGTGAAGATGATCCACAACGGCATCGAGTACGGCATGATGCAAGCCTTCGCCGAAGGCTTCGACATCCTGAAAACCAAGAACGCCGACAGCCTGCCTGTAGACCAGCGTTTTGACCTGAACCTGGCCGACATCGCCGAAGTCTGGCGCCGTGGCAGCGTGGTCTCGTCCTGGCTGCTGGACTTGACTGCCGACGCCCTGGCGGTCGATCCAAAGCTTGATGCCTATTCCGGCTCGGTGTCCGACAGCGGCGAAGGCCGCTGGACCATCGACGCCGCCGTTGAACAAGCCGTACCGGTGCCCGTGTTGGCCGGCGCGCTGTTCGCCCGTTTCCGCTCCCGTCAGGAAGCCACCTATGGCGACAAGATGTTGTCGGCCATGCGGTTTGGTTTCGGCGGCCACGTAGAGGTTCCTAAATGAGTCGGGCCAAGTCCAAGATCGATGCGGCTCCACCCACTACGTTGTTTCTCTTTGGCGCCCATGGCGACCTGGTCAAACGCCTGCTGATGCCGGCGTTGTACAACTTGAGCCGTGACGGTCTTCTGGACAATGGCCTGAATATCGTTGGCGTCGATCACAATCAGGTGAGCGACGCCGATTTTGCCGCCAAGCTGCACGATTTCATCATCGAGCAGGCGCGCAGCAAAAGCCCGGAGGGCGCCGACAAGGCGCTCGACCCGGCGCTGTGGAGCAAGCTGGCCAAGCGCATCAGCTACATCTCCGGGGATTTTCTCGATGACGCCACCTACCAGGCGATCAGCGAGCGCATCACGGCCAACCGCACCGGCAACGCGGTCTTCTATCTTGCCACCTCGCCGCGTTTTTTCAGCGAAGTGGCCCAGCGTCTGGGCGCAGCCGGCCTGCTCGCCGAGCAGCCCGACGGCTTTCGCCGGGTGGTCATCGAAAAGCCCTTCGGGCACGACCTGGCCTCGGCCGAAGCCCTGAACGCCTGTCTGCTCAGCGTCATGAGCGAAAAGCAGATCTACCGGATCGACCATTACCTGGGCAAGGAAACCGTCCAGAACATTCTGGTCAGCCGGTTTTCCAATGGCCTCTTCGAAGCCTTCTGGAACAATCACTACATTGACCACGTGCAGATCACCGCCGCCGAAACGGTAGGGGTCGAAACCCGTGGCAATTTCTACGACAGCACCGGCGCGCTACGCGACATGGTGCCCAACCACCTGTTCCAGTTGCTGGCGATGGTGGCGATGGAACCGCCGGCCGCCTTTGGCGCCGACGCGGTACGTGGCGAGAAGGCCAAGGTGGTGGGGGCGATCCGCCCCTGGTCCAAGGCCGAAGCGCTGAAAAACTCGGTGCGCGGCCAGTACACGGCGGGCGAGGGCGACAAGCCCGGCTACCGCCAGGAACCCAAGGTAGACCCGCAAAGCCGCACCGAGACCTTTGTCGCGCTCAAGGTGATGATCGACAATTGGCGCTGGGTGGGCGTGCCGTTCTACCTGCGTACCGGCAAGCGCATGAGCGTGCGCGACACCGAGATCGCCATTTGCTTCAAGCCGGCGCCCTACGCACAGTTTCGCGATACGGAAGTCGAGCGTTTGCAGCCCAACTACCTGCGCATCCAGATCCAGCCCAACGAAGGCATGTGGTTCGACCTGCAAGCCAAGCGGCCAGGCCCTGCGCTGGAAATGGAAAACGTGGAGTTGGGCTTTGCCTACAAAGACTTTTTCCAGATGCAACCGTCCACCGGCTACGAAACCTTGATCTACGACTGCCTGACCGGTGACCAGACGCTGTTCCAGCGCGCCGACAACATCGAGAACGGCTGGCGCGCCGTGCAGCCGTTCCTCGATGCCTGGCGCGAGGGCGGCAAGGTGGACAGTTATGCAGCCGGCGAGGACGGGCCGGAGGCGGCCGACGAGTTGCTCGGCCGTGACGGTCGCGTCTGGCATCCGCTGGGATGAGTGAACCGATCAAACTGGTCCTGAGCGACATGGACGGCACGTTGTTGATGCCCGACCACAGCATTGGCCCGCGGGTGCGTGATGCCTTGGCGCAATTGCGTGCCGCCGGCGTGCAGTTCAGCCTGGCCAGCGCCCGCCCGCCCAGGGCCATGCGCGCGCAGGTGCTGGAGCTTGGGGTCGACCTGCCCACTGCCGCGTTCAATGGCGGCACCTTGGTCAACCCGGACGGCAGTTACCTGGTAACCCACCCGATCCCGGTCGATGCGGTGCGGGCCAGCCTCCAACTGTTCGCCCGCCACCCGGTGGCGGTCTGGGTATTCGCCGATGACCTGTGGCTGCTCAAGGACACGCATGGCGATTACACCAGCGTCGAGCAACATGCCTTGGGCTACGGCCCCACGTTGGTCGATGACTTTACCCCCTACCTTGACCGCGTCGACAAGATCGTCGCGAGCAGCAAAGACTTCGACCTGCTGATTGAACTTGAACGTACCCTGGCGCCGCTGATCAAAGGCCATGCGTTAGGCGTTCGTTCCCAGGATTACTACCTGGATGTGACGGCCTTGCTGGCCAACAAGGGCGACGCCCTGGCTGCACTGGCCGAACACGTGGGCGTGCCCTTGGCGCAAACGGCGGTGATTGGCGATGGTGCCAACGACGTGGCCATGTTCAAGCGCGCCGGGTTCTCCATCGCCATGGGCCAAGCGAGTGCCAGCGTGCGCGAGCAGGCCTGCGCCGTGACCGACAGCAACTCGCAACAGGGTGTGGCGCGGGCCATTGTCGAGATGATCTTGCCCAGGGCCGCCCGCGACTGAATTCATCTTGCACAAGGGTTTGATCACCATGGCAGCATTGATTGAAGACTACGCATTGCTCGGCAACTGCAGGACCGCCGCGCTGGTCGACAAGCAGGGGTCGCTGGACTGGTTGTGTTTCCCGCGCTTCGATTCGCCGGCCTGTTTCGCGGCGCTGTTGGGCGACGAAGAAAACGGCCGCTGGAAGCTCAGCCCGCGCGAGCCCGTCCAGCACGTCAGCCGCCGCTACCGCGAAGGTACGCTGATCCTGGAAACCACCTTTCACACCGCCAGCGGCAAAGCCGTGCTGATCGACTGCATGCCGTTGGCCGAGCACAGCAGCGTGGTTCGCATTGTGGTGGGCCTGGAAGGCTCGGTGGATTTCGACATGGACCTGGCCATGCGCTTCGACTACGGCAGCAGCGTGCCGTGGGTCGAAAAAGTCGACCCGCTGACGCTCACTGCCGTGGCCGGTCCCGAAATGCTGGTGCTGCGCAGTGCCGCCGCCTTGCATGCCATGGATCACCATACCGGCAGCCGGTTCAGCGTTACGCCCGGCAAGCGCTGCGTGTTCACACTGTCCCACCAGCCGTCCAATCTGCCCCTGCGCGAAGGCTTCGACGGTGAGGGCGCGGTGGCCGAAACCGAACGTTTCTGGCTGGAGTTCTCGGACCGCTGCCCCGACGTCGGCCCCTGGAGCGAGCAGGTCAAGCGCTCGCTGATCACCCTCAAGGCCATGACCTACCACCCCACCGGCGGCATCGTCGCGGCAGTGACCACCTCCTTGCCCGAACGCCTGGGCGGTGAACGCAACTGGGACTACCGCTACTGTTGGCTGCGCGACGCCACCATGACCCTGCTGGCCTTCATGAACCTGGGCTATTACGAAGAGGCCGCCGCCTGGCGCGAGTGGCTGATGCGCTCGGTGGCCGGTAACCCCGAGCAAATGCAGATCATGTACGGCCTGGCGGGCGAGCGGCGCCTGCCGGAATATTCGCTGCCGTGGCTGGCCGGCTATGAGCACTCGCAACCGGTGCGCATCGGCAACGCCGCGGCCAACCAGTTGCAGCTGGATGTGTATGGCGAAGTCGCCGACGCCTTGAACCTGGCCTACAAGGGCGGCCTGCCGCGCCACCCGCGCAGCGCGGCGATCTCGCGCGTGATCATGCCGTACCTGGAAAAAATCTGGCACCAGCCCGACGAAGGCCTGTGGGAGATACGCGGTGAGCCGCAGCACTTCACCCACTCCAAGGTCATGGCCTGGGTGGCCTTTGATCGCGCCGCCAAGCTGGCCGAAGACAACGACGAGGGCCGGGCGCTGGCCGCGCATTTTCGCCAGGTGGCTGCGCAGATCCACCAGCAGGTGTGCGAGCAGGGCGTGGACCCCACGCTTAACTGTTTCGTCCAGGCCTATGGTTCGCCGCACATGGACGCCAGCTTGCTGCAAATCGCCCTGACCGGCTTTTTGCCGGCCGATGATCCGCGCTTTCTGGCCACCCTTGAGCAAATCGAAAAGCGCCTGCTCAAGGGTGGCCTGTTGCTGCGCTACGACACCGAAAGCCTGGACGACGGCCTGACCCCAGGGGAGGGGACCTTCCTGGTGTGTTCATTCTGGCTGGCGGACGTTTACGTGTTGCTCGGCCGACAGGGCGATGCCCAGCGCCTGTTCGAACACCTGAGCGGCCTGTGCAACGATGTTGGCCTTTTGGCCGAACAGTACGAACCGGCCAACGGCCGCATGCTCGGCAACTTCCCCCAGGCCTTCAGCCACCTGGGCATCATCAACACGGCGCTCAACCTGCACCGTGCCCAGTGCCCGGTGCAGGATAGGGCCTCGCGGTCAGCCTGACAGCGCGAGTTGCCTGTTTCGCGGATGAATCCGCTCCTACCGACCCTGTAGGAGCGGATTCATCCGCGAAACAGGCGCCACCTATCACAGGCCTTGTCCGGTTTGCCCTTCGCGCGTCAAAACTTCGCGGGCTATAGTGGTGCGATTCACTTCGCCACAACAAGGACCGCTCTCCATGCCCGACTACCAGGCCTTTCGCGTCGAACTCAAAGACAAGATCGCCCACGTGCAGATCAATCGCCCGGAAAAGATCAACGCCATGAACGCGGCGTTCTGGTCGGAAATCGTCGAGATCTTCCAGTGGATCGATGACACCGACGAGGCGCGAGTGGTGGTGCTCAGTGGTGCCGGCAAGCACTTTTCATCCGGCATCGACCTGATGATGCTGGCCTCGGTGGCCAATGAACTGGGCAAGGACGTGGGCCGCAATGCGCGTTTGCTGAGGCGCAAGATCCTGACCATGCAGGCCTCGTTCAATGCCGTGGACAACTGCCGCAAGCCGGTGTTGGCCGCCATCCAGGGTTACTGCATTGGCGGCGCCATCGACCTGATCGCGGCCTGCGACATGCGCTATGCCGCCGGCGACGCGCAGTTTTCGATCAAGGAAGTGGACATGGGCATGGCCGCCGATGTCGGCACCTTGCAGCGTTTGCCGCGTATCATCGGTGACGGCATGCTGCGTGAGCTGGCCTATACCGGGCGCATGGTCGATGCCCAGGAGGCCCAGCGGATCGGCCTGGTCAACCGCACGTTTGCTGATCAGGCGGCGTTGCTCGACGGGGTCTTTGCCATTGCAGCGCAAATTGCGGCAAAATCACCGATCGCAGTCACCGGCACCAAAGAGATGATCAGCTACATGCGTGATCACCGCATTGATGACGGCCTGGAATACATCGCCACCTGGAACGCCGCCATGCTGCAAAGCACGGACTTGCGCGTGGCGGTCGCGGCCAGCATGAGCAAGCAGGCGCCGCAGTTCGACGACTGATCCAAAGGCCCAAGGAGTAGAAACCCGATGTCGCCACGCTGGACCACCGCAGTACTGGACCCCGCACAGCCCGGTGGATGGGCCGTGGCCCGTTGCGCCCAAGGTTTTTTGTTCGATGCCAATGGCGTGCTATTCCCCCGTGACTGGCTCAAACGCCAGGACCTGGCCGTGTTGGCCGAGCATGGCATCGGCCATTTCGACGGGGAGCCGGTGTTCCTGCTGGAGCTTCGCGGCCATGAAGAGGTGCCGGGCTGCCAATGGCAGGGCCTGCGCGCATTCATGATGGAAGGCGACTTCGACACCTACAAGCTGCTGGCGTACGCCGCGCAAATCGGTACCTGGGCTCGCGAGCACCGCTTTTGCGGCAGTTGCGGCCAGGCCATGACGCAAATCCACTGGGAGCGGGCCATGTACTGCGAAGGCTGCGACCTGCGCAGCTACCCGCGTATCTCGCCCAGCATGATCGTGTTGATCACCCGCGGCGACCAGATCTTGCTGGCGCGTTCGCCGCGCTTCGTCACCGGTGTCTACAGCACCCTGGCCGGGTTTGCCGAGCCGGGTGAGTCGGCCGAGGATTGCGTGCAGCGCGAAGTGATGGAAGAGGTGCAGCTACGGGTCAGGAATATTCGCTACCTGGGCAGCCAGTGCTGGCCGTTCCCGCACTCGATGATGCTGGGCTTCCATGCCGAATACGAAAGCGGCGACATCGTGCCCCAGGCCGACGAGATCGAGGATGCCCAGTGGTTCAGTATCCATGATTTGCCGCCGTTGCCAGCGTCGCGGTCGATCGCGCGGTACCTGATCGACCACTACGTGGCCGAGCAGCTAGGCCTGCCCGAACCAGTGCTGCCAGGCTAGGCGCACGGTCAGCCCCAGCACCACGGTGATGAACACCGGGCGAATGAACTTGGCGCCGCCGCTGATGGCGGTGCGTGCGCCAAAGAAGGCCCCGACCATCAGGCACGAGCCCATGGACAGGCCAATCAGCCAGTCCACCTGCCCATTGATGATAAACACCACCAAGGCCGCGGCGTTGCTGACGAAATTCATGCTGCGGGCCACGCCGCTGGCGCGGACCAGGTCGATGGGGTACATCAGCAGGCTGCTCACGGTCCAGAACGCACCGGTGCCAGGGCCGGCCACGCCGTCATAAAAACCCAGCAGCAGGCCTTGCGGTGCCTGCCATTTCTTCTTGATGGGGGCATCGACCTCCAGCGTCGCCTTGGGCGTGCCGCCGAACAGCAGGTAGATACCGCAGCCTAAGACGATCACCGGCAGCATCTTGTTCAGCCATTCCGAAGGCAGGTAATGCGCCACCACCGCGCCGATCAGCGCGCCCACCAGGGTGCCGACCAGGGCGTGGGTCCACTGGCGCGGGTGGAACAATTTGCGCCGGTAGAACGTGAAGCCGGCGGTGGCCGAACCGAAGGTGGAACTCAGCTTGTTGGTGCCCAGCACCAAGTGCGGCGGCAAGCCGGCAGTCAACAGGGCAGGGGTGGTGAGCAGGCCGCCGCCGCCAGCAATGGCGTCGATGAAGCCGGCGACGAACGCCACGGCCGCGAGGATGAGCAGGGTGGTGGGGTCGGTGCTGAGTTCAAAAGGCATGGCTTGGGGCTTAATCGGCAGGGTTGCGAAGGTGCGCATTTAACCACAACCGGCGCGCGGCGTAAGGCTTGGCGTGGGCTGCTGCCAACAACCCGAGACAAACGCCGTTACGCCCTGTAGAATCAATTTACGCATACAATAATAAGCCCGCAGGGCAAGGGTCGACCTTGAAAAGACTCGGTAGCAAACTCATCTTCGGCGACTTTCTCGCACGCAGCGTGCGCGGTATTCCCTGCGCGCCTCCCGCCCCACTCGACAGACCCGTTGCTTAACTTTTAGGTTAATTACTGGACTTGCCGAGGAGCCACATCATGGCTGACATCTTCGAAAACCCGATGGGCCTCATGGGCTTCGAATTCATTGAATTCGCATCGCCCACCCCTAACACGCTCGAACCAATCTTCCAGATCATGGGCTTCACCAAGGTCGCCGAGCACCGCTCCAAGAACGTGCACCTGTACCGCCAGGGCAGCATCAACCTGATCCTCAACAACGAACCCAACAGCGTGGCCTCCTATTTTGCCGCCGAGCACGGGCCGTCGGTGTGCGGCATGGCGTTTCGCTGCACTAACGCGCACAAGGCCTACGCCCGGGCGCTGGAGTTGGGCGCGCAACCGATCGAGATCCCGACCGGGCCGATGGAGCTGCGCCTGCCGGCCATCAAAGGCATTGGCGGCGCACCTTTGTACTTGATCGACCGCTACGGCGAGGGCAGTTCGATCTACGACATCGACTTCAATTTCCTCGAGGGAGTAGACCGCCACCCCGTGGGCGCGGGCTTGAAGATCATCGACCATTTGACCCATAACGTGTACCGCGGGCGCATGGCCTATTGGGCTGGGTTCTACGAGAAGCTGTTCAACCTCCGCGAGATCCGTTACTTCGACATCAAGGGCGAATACACCGGCCTGACCTCCAAGGCCATGACCGCGCCGGATGGCATGATCCGCATCCCCTTGAACGAAGAGTCGTCCAAGGGCGCGGGCCAGATCGAAGAGTTTTTGATGCAGTTCAACGGTGAAGGCATCCAGCACGTGGCGTTCCTTACCGATGACCTGATCAAGACCTGGGATGCGTTGAAGGGCATCGGCATGCGCTTCATGACCGCACCCCCGCAGACCTATTACGAAATGCTGGAAGGCCGGCTGCCGGGCCACGGCGAGCCGGTGGGTGAACTGCAGGCCCGTGGCATCCTGCTCGACGGCTCGTCGGACGCCGGCGATCAGCGCCTGTTGCTACAGATATTCTCGGAAACCCTGATGGGGCCGGTGTTCTTCGAGTTCATCCAGCGCAAGGGCGACGACGGGTTCGGCGAGGGCAATTTCAAGGCCCTGTTCGAATCCATCGAGCGCGACCAGGTACGCCGCGGTGTGTTGAGCACCGACTAAGCCTGCCGGGCGGGGCGGCTGTCACGGTTGAATAGCCAGTGGCAGACGCCGCCGGTCAACACGCCCAGCAACAACAAGCTGCCCAGCATGGCAACGGCTTCGCGCTTGAACAGGGTGCGGGCCATGCCGGCCGGGTAACCGCCGTGGATCAAGTAGCCATGCACCGCCGACTGCTTGAGCACGTGATGATCCTGGTGATCCGGGATCTCGCCATTTTCGATGCTGCCGCCACTCCACAGGAAAGCGTCGCCCACCTGCAAGATCAGCGTTGCTTCATCACCGATCAAACGCAAGGTTTCGGCCAGCATGCGGCCGTCGATCACTGCCCGCACGGCCTTGTCGTCCTGGCTCAACCGGTACACCAGTGATCCCGCGTGCGGCGTCACCACGTTGCCGGCACGCAGCCACAGCCGGCCATTGAGGTAGTCGGCCGGCATCACCGGCATGCTGTAGTGGCCGTAGAGCGAGCTGCAATAGGCCTGCCCGTCGCTCACCAAATTGGCCGAGCGTATATGCGGCTCACGGGTGACTTCCTGGCGCAATGTCTGGACCACGTCGTCGCAGGCCTGGCCGGCCAATGGTAGCAGGCGCTCGGCCGAATGGGCGGCCAACGAGAGTATCCGATCCAGTTCATGCACACTGCGTGCGGTGTCGTGCTCCACGGCCGCGCGCAGGGAGCGATCGACTTGCCAGTGCAGCATGCCAATCCCCGTGCCAACGGGTATCAACGCCACGAGCACGGCTAAAACCAGGGCTTTGGGGTTGCGAGGTAAAAATTTCCTAGGGGGCATGATGAACAGTTCCTTCTGTCGTCTGGGTCACATCCTTCGACCAGCATACGATTGCCACGCCAGTGCGGCGAGGGAAGGGCGGTAAGGCGTGGCGGCGCACGCTGTCAGTTTTTACACCGCTGTGCGCAGGCTTTATGCCAGGCGTTCTTGCACCGGGCTGCGCTCGAAGTAGCGCTTGTACTCGCGGCTGAATTGCGAACAGCTCTGGTAGCCCACGCGGTTGGCCACCTGGCTCACGTTCAACGGCTCGCTGCTCAAAAGCGCCTGGGCCTTGAGCAGGCGCAGGCGTTTGACGTACTGCAGGGGCGAGGCCAGGGTGCTGCGCTTGAAGTGTTCGTGGAAGGTCGACAGGCTCATGTTCGCCCGTCGCGCCAAGGCCTCCACCTGCAACGGCTCGGTGTAGTGCTGGTGCAGCCAGGTCAGTGCGTCGGCCAGGCGGGCAAATTGCCCTTGTTGCTCCACCAGGGCACGCAGCGCCCCACCTTGGGGGCCCAGCAAGGCGCAGAACACCACCTCGCGAATGCGTGCCTGGGCCATTACCGCCCGTTGCAGCGGATCGTGCAGGCACACCAACAGGCGCTCCACCGCCTCGCGCATGCGTGGGTCCAGTTCTGCGGCGGCCATCGAGGAGGTGGTTTGCGGGCCAGGCAGTGGCTCGGCACTGGGGCCCAGCGCTTGCACCAGTTCAGCCAGCACACCGCGCTCGATCTGGATGGACACGCCCAGCAAGGGTTGCTTGGGGGTGGCGAAGGTTTCGTACTCGAACGGCACCGGCAGGGCCTGGACCAGATAGTGCCCGGCGCCGTACTCCAGGGTGCGTTCGCCCAGGTACGCCAGTTTACTGCCTTGGGCGATCACCACCAGGCTGGGTTCGTAGATCTGCGGCGAGCGCGCGACATTGCCGTGGGCGCTGATCAGGTTGATCCCCTTGATGGCGGTGGGCAGGAAACAATCACCCAGCGCCAGGGGTTCCAGAAGGGCGACCAGGCGGGCGTTGGCTTCAAGGTGCAGGGTCAGCGACATCGGGTTTCCGGCAGGCAAAAAGATCGAGACTGGCATGATCGCAAATTTTTGCCACGGGCGAACGTTTGCCGGAGGAATGGGCAAGCATCCCGGAGGATCGGCCATGGCCGGGGGTGGTAACCGTGCGGACAATGCATCGCCTCCAAGGGCCTAGGCCCGTTGTTCGTTTCAAGAGGTCTGCATGTCCAAAGCACTGGGTTACGCCGCGCTGTCGTCCACATCCCCCCTGGCGCCCCTGGCATTTGAGCGTCGCGCGTTGCGCGCCGACGACGTCGCCATCGATATTCTCTACTGTGGCGTGTGCCACTCCGACCTGCACCAGGCCCGCAATGAATGGGGTATCGCCGTGTACCCGCTGATGCCGGGCCACGAGATCGTCGGGCGGGTGACTGCGGTCGGCCCGGCGGTCACCCGCTACCAGGTCGGTGACCAGGTGGGCGTGGGCTGCATGGTCGATTCGTGCCGCCACTGCGACGCCTGCCACGCGGATCTGGAGCAGTATTGCCTGCAGGGCCCGACCATGACCTACGCCACGCCTGACCGGGTGGACGGCAGCAACACCATGGGCGGTTATTCGGACAAGATCGTGGTGGCCGAGCACTTCGTGGTGCGTATCCCCGAGGCGCTGGCCCTGGCATCGGCGGCGCCGATCCTCTGCGCGGGCATCACCACCTACTCGCCGCTCAAGCATTACGGCGTCAAGGCCGGGCACAAGGTCGGCATCCTCGGCATGGGCGGCCTGGGCCACATGGGCATCAAGTTCGCCAAGGCCATGGGCGCCGAAGTCACGGTGTTCACCCGCTCGCAAAGCAAGGTGCCGGAAGCCCATAAGCAAGGCGCCGACCACGTGATCGTGTCTACCGACGCGGCGCAGATGGCCGCCGCGGCCGAGCACTTCGATTACCTGCTGGACACCATCCCGGTGCAGCACGACCTGAACCCCTACCTGCAAACCCTGAAGTTCGACGGCGTGCACATTCTGGTCGGGCTGATCGAGCCGATCGAACCTGCCGTGCACGCCGGGCATTTGGTGATCAAGCGTCGCGTGCTGGCAGGCTCCTTGATCGGTGGCATCGCCGAAACCCAGGAAGTGCTGGATTTCTGCGCCGAACACCGCATCACCTGTGACATCGAGATGCTCGACATCCAGCAGATCAACGAAGCGTTCGAGCGCATGCACGCAGGCGACGTGAAGTACCGCTTCGTGATCGACATGGCGACGCTAAAGGGCTAATCGTCCCGCTCTGTAGGCGCGGATTTAACCGCGAAGGCCATACCTCGGTGTATCAGGCATACCGCGTCGGCCTTTTCGCGGATAAATCCGCTCCTACGGGGGGAACGCAATCAATCTGTAGGAGCGGATTAACCGCGAAGGGCATACCTCGGTGTATCAGGCATACCGCGTCGGCCTTTTCGCGGATAAATCCGCACCTACAGGGGGAACGCAATCAATCTGTAGGAGCGGATTTATCCGCGAAGGGCATAACTCGGTGTATCAGGCATACCCCGTCGGCCTTTTCGCGGATAAATCCGCTCCCACAGGGGGAACGCAATCAATCTGTAGGAGCGGATTAATCCGCGAAGGCCATAACTCGGTGTATCAGGCATACCGCGTCGGCCTTTTCGCGGATAAATCCGCTCCTACAGGGGGAACGCAATCAATCTGTGGGAGCGGATTAATCCGCGAAGGCCATACCTCGGTGTATCAGGCATACCGCGTCGGCCTTTTCGCGGATAAATCCGCTCCCACAGGGGGAGCGCAATCAATCTGTGCCGCGAAGGGCATACCTCGGTGTATCAGGCATACCGCGTCGGCTTTTTCGCGGATAAATCCGCTTCTACAGGGGGAACGCAATCAATCTGTAGGAGCGGATTAATCCGCGAAGGCCATACCTCGGTTTATCAGGCATACCGCGTCGGCCTTTTCGCGGATAAATCCGCTCCTACGGGGGGCACGCACTCGATCTGTAGGAGCGGATTTATCCGCGAAGGGCATACCTCGGTGTATCAGGCATACCGCGTCGGCCTTTTCGCGGATAAATCCGCTCCCACAGGGGGAACGCAATCAATCTGTGGGAGCGGATTTATCCGCGAAGGCCATACCTCGGTGTATCAGGCATACCGCGTCGGCCTTTTCGCGGATAAATCCGCTCCTACAGGGGGAACGCAATCAATCTGTGGGAGCGGATTAATCCGCGAAGGGCATACCTCGGTGTATCAGGCATACCGCGTCGGCCTTTTCGCGGATAAATCCGCTCCCACAGGGGGAACGCAATCAATCTGTAGGAGCGGATTTATCCGCGAAGGGCATACTTCGGTGTATCAGGCATACGGCGTCGGCCTTTTTGCGATAAGCCTGCCCACCCCAGCGGTGCGCTCTATCGCGGATAAACCGGTTGCGCCAAGGCTTTGCGCTTGGCCAACCGCTCCAGCACCAGGTACATCACGCAGGCCACCAGCAACGGCAGCAGGAAGTACAAGGCGCGGTAGCCGATCAACGCCGCCAGCAGGGTGCCCTTCGAATAGCTGCCCTGCAGCAGGGTGATGAAGATTGTCTCCAACACCCCAAGCCCCGCCGGGATATGGGTGATTACCCCGGCGATGCTGCTGATCAGCAGCACCGCCAGTATCGTCGGGTAACCGACCTTGTCCGGCAGCAAGGTATATATCACCAGGGCCATCAATGACCAGTTGAGCGCTGCCAGGCCTGCCTGCAACAGGGCAAAGCGCGCGCGCGGCAGGGTGATTTCATGGCCACGCAGCTGCCAGCTGCGTTTTTTCGCGAAGGCGCAGGCCAGCACATAGGCCAGCGCCACCAGCACCATCGCCACCCCGATCAGGCGCAACCCCAGCGCGCCGATCTTCACGCTGTCGGGCAAGGCCGGCAAGCCCATGGCAAAGACTGCGCCGCCAACAAACAAATACCCCAGCCAGTTGGTCACCAGGCCCAGGCTCATGATTCGGGTGATGGTGGCCACGCTCAGGCCCAGTTTGCCGTAGAGCCTGTAACGCAAGGCAATACCCCCCACCCAGGAGCTCAGGTTGAGGTTGAAGGCGTAGCACACGAACGCCAGCGGCAGCACTTGGCGCGTGGGCAGAGAGTGCCCGGTATAGCGTCGGCCCAGCAGGTCATAGCTGCTGAACACCAGGTAACTGGCCAAGGCGATGAGCCCGGCCAGCAACAGGGTGGTGGTCTTGTAGCCTTGCAGCGCACGGCCTACCTCTTGCCAGTCCAGGTTGCGGATCAGCAAAAACAGCATCACCGGGACCAGTACGAAGAACACCGCCGTGAGTGCGCGCTTGGCCCACTTCCAGCCTTTGCGTGGCGTGTTCATGGGGCGTTGCCGCTGGCCGATTCCACCGGCTCCTTGATCACCGGGCCCAACGGTGCCAGCTTGGGCGAGTGCGCGGGGAACATGCCGACAATGGCCGGAAAATGCCGCAGCAGGTGAAAGCTCAGAAAGATCAGCGGGGCGCGCCACCAATAGCCGCGCAGTACCCGCTGCAGGGTGATCGACTTGCAACTCTGCTGCGCCAGCGCTTCCAGGTGGTCATGCAGGCGCTGGTTGAACGCCTGGTCACGGATGAACAGGTTGGCCTCAAGGTTCAGCGACAGGCTCAGTGGGTCCAGGTTGCTGGAGCCCACGGTCGACCATTGGCGGTCGATCACCGCCACCTTGCCGTGCAGCGGCCGGTCGCAGTATTCACGGATCACCACGCCTTCGCGCAGCAAGTAGTTATAGAGCAGGCGCGAACACAGGCGCACCAACGGCATGTCGGGCATGCCTTGCAAAATCAACGTCACGCGCACGCCCCGGCGCGCGGCATCGCGCAAGGCACGCAGCACCCGGTAGCCGGGGAAAAAGTAAGCATTGGCCACGATCAGCCGTTCCTGGGCGCTGCCAATGGCTTGCATGTATTGGCTTTCGATGTCGTCGCGGTGGGCCTGGTTGTCGCGAATGCACAGCAGCATCGCCGCCTGGGCACTGTCGGCCTCGATCGGCAAGCCCCGGGTGCGCCACGGCCTGGGATGGCGGCGCACGCGGCTGGTTTCGTCGAGCAGGGTCAGGGTGGCCTGGTGCAGGTCGGCGACGATCGGGCCGCGCACCTGCACCGCATAGTCCTGCTTGGCCATGGGGCCAAAGGTCAGCAGGTGGTCGGCGCTGTAGTTGATGCCGCCGACAAAGCCGGTTTCGCCATCGATTACCACGATTTTGCGGTGCAGCCGGCGGAACAGGTTGGTGCGCATGCCCATGATTTTGGGTTGCGGGTCGAAGGCCTGCAGGCGCACACCAGCCTCCACCAATTCGCGCAAGAAATGCGTGCTCAGGTCGGCCGTGCCATAGCCGTCCACCAACACTTCGACGCGCACCCCGCGCCCGGCCGCTTCGATCAGCGCCGCCTGCAACTCGCGGCCCACCTGGTCTTCGAAGAGGATGAAGGTTTCAATCAGCACTTCTTCGCGGGCGGCCCGAATCGCGGCAAACACTGCCGGGAAGAACTCCTCGCCATTAATCAGCAGCTGCACCTGATTGTTGTCGCGCCAAGGTTGCTTCACAGGTGCACCTCCACGGCCAACGGTACATGGTCGGACAGGTGCGACCAGGGTTTGCGCGACAACACCCTGGGCTCCACGGCCCGGGCGTTGCGCAGGTAGATGCGGTCCAGGCACAGCAGCGGCCAGCGCGCCGGGAAGGTGCGCGCCGGCGCGCCATAGGTACGGGCGAACACCTCGAGCATGTCGCAGCGGGCGAGCAGGGCGTCGGCGCGTTTGCGCCAGTCATTGAAGTCACCGGCGACGATCACCGGCGCGTCGATGGGCAGGCTGTCCAGCAGCCGGCACAGCAACTGCAATTGCTGCTCGCGCTGGCGTTCACCCAGCCCCAGGTGCACGCACACGGTGTGCACTTCCCGGTGGCCGGGCACGGCCAGCACCGAATGCAGCAAGCCACGCTGCTCGGTGCCGCTCACGCTTACGTCAAGGTTGTCATGGCGCAGGATCGGGAATTTGGAGAGCAACGCGTTGCCGTGTTCGCCATCGGGGTACACCGCGTTGCGGCCATAGGCAAACACCGGCCACATGCTGTCGGCGAGAAATTCGTACTGCGGCACGTCCGACCAATTGTCGAAGCGCTGGCCGTGCAGGCGGTGCATGCCCAGCACTTCCTGCAAAAACACCACGTCGGCCGACAGCGTACGTACGGCCTCGCGCAGCTCAGGCAGCACGAAGCGGCGGTTCAGCGGGCTGAAGCCCTTGTGGGTGTTGACCGTGAGGATACGCAAGCGGTTGACTGCAGGCACCTGCTCGGGCAACGGCTGAGGATTGGGCATGGGGCGATCTTCCTGGCGGGTTGCTCTAAGTCTGGGACTCGGGGCTGTTCAGGAAGTTTCTTTTTTGGGGGCGAGGAAGGGGGGCGATGGGAAGACTTAGCCGGTCCCCCCACAAAGACATCAGGCAATAAGCAGGGCCTTCACTCGGCGTCGATCGCCCCGTCGACCGCTTGCTCCGCCAGCTTTGCCCGGTCAGCCTTGCTGATGTATTTGTCCTTGTTTTGCGGTGCCAGCTTGGCACTGGCCTTTTGGCGATTGGCCTTTAATAACTGGTTGATCTTCTTGCGACGGTTCATCGGTTCTACTCAGCTTTAAAATTCTTCTGTGATGTTAGCATTATGGCATTCAGCCGGCGCCTCAGGGAGAGGATGAGGTGAAGGCGCCGGCCATCATTTAGTTGATGCGCGGATGCTGCTGCACCAATTCCTCGCGCTTGGCCTGCAACTCGGCGATCTGTGTGTCGATGTCTTCGATCTTCTGTTCGATGTTGTCGTGATGTTCCTGCAGCAGCTCTCGCGCTTCGGCGATATCAGACGCAGCGGGCGCCGCGCCACGCAGCGGTTTGTTGGCGGTTTCCTTCATGGTCAGGCCGGTGGCCAGGCCGATCAGGGCCACCACCATCAGGTAGTAGGCCGGCATGTACAGGTTGTTGGTGGTTTCCACCAGCCAGGCGGCGGCGGTGGGGGTCAGCCCTGCGACCAGCACCGACACGTTGAAGGCGCTGGCCAGGGCGCTGTAGCGGATGTGGGTGGGGAACATCGCCGGCAGCGTCGAGGCCATCACCCCGATGAAGAAGTTCAGCAGCACGGCCAGTATCAGCAGGCCTGCGAAGATCAGGCCCAGCTTGCCGCTGGTGATCAGCATGAAGGCCGGTATGGCCAGCACGAACAGGCCGACGCTGCCGATGATGATGAAGGGGCGGCGGCCCACCTTGTCACTCACAAAGCCGAAAAACGGCTGCACGAACAGCATCCCCACCATGATCGCGATGATGATCAGCACGCCGCGGTTTTCGCTGTAGTGCAGGTTGTGCGACAGGTAGCTGGGCATGTAGGTGAGCAGCATGTAGTAGGTGACGTTGGTGGCCACCACCACGCCGATGCAGGTGATCAGGCTGCGCCAGTGCTGGGTAGCCACCTCTTTGAACGACACCCGGGGGCCGCCGGCCAGGCCTTCGCGGTCACCTTGCTCCAGTTTTTCGACATGCTGCTGGAAGGCCGGGGTTTCCTCCAGCGCGTTACGCAGGTAAAGCCCTAGCAGGCCCAGGGGCAGGGCGAGGAAGAACGGCAGGCGCCAGCCCCATTCCTGGAACTGGTCTTCGCCAATCACGGCGGAAATCATCACCACCACGCCTGCGCCCAGCACGAAGCCTGCGATCGAGCCGAAGTCCAACCAACTGCCCAGGAAGCCGCGCTTGCGGTCGGGCGCGTATTCGGCGACGAAGATCGAGGCGCCGGTGTATTCGCCGCCCACCGAAAAGCCTTGGGCCATTTTGGCCAGCAACAACAGGATCGGGGCCCAGATGCCGATGGTGGCGTAAGACGGAATCAGCCCGATGGCAAAGGTGCTCAGTGACATGATCACAATGGTGGCCGCCAGCACTTTTTGCCGCCCGTAACGGTCCCCCAGGGCGCCGAAGAACAGCCCGCCCAGCGGGCGGATCAGGAAGGGCACCGAAAAGGTTGCCAAGGCCGCGATCATTTGCACGCTGGGGTTGGCGCCGGGGAAGAACACCTTGCCCAGCACGTAGGCGACAAAGCCGTACACCCCAAAGTCGAACCACTCCAGCGCGTTGCCCAGCGCTGCAGCGGTGATCGCCTTGCGCATCTTGACGTCGTCGACAATGGTGATGTCTTTCAGGCCGATGGGGTTGATGCGTTTTTTACGTAATTTCATGCGCGTTACTCTGTCCCTGACGTGTCGTTTCAGCCCGCAGGCAAACGAATGATGCGCTTGGTGTGCCCGCCAACGTTGCGCGGGCCCAAGCTCTATGGCATCAGATACAAAGGGACACTAAATAATTCCCCGTAGGAGCGGATTCATCCGCGAAAGCCGCGACGCGGCATGCCTGATGCAACGCGGCGGCCTTTTCGCGGATCAATCCGCTCCTACAGACGCCGAGTCGGCGCTGTCAAAGCGCCATTGGTATTGTGACTGCTGCCACTGCAAGCACTTGAAAATCACGGCGCTGCTCGACACAATCGCGCCCTGAGTGAAAAGGGGCCTGCAGTTGAACGAACAGACATTGTCCATGCGCCTTGCGCGCGTGGCGGCGCATGTGCCTGCCGGGGCGCGCCTGGCCGACATTGGCTCGGATCACGGTTACCTGCCGGTAGCGGTGCTGCGCCGTGGCGCTATTGTGGCGGCAGTGGCGGGCGAGGTGGCGTTGACGCCGTTTCAAGCGGCCGAACGCACCGTGCGCGAGCATGGCTTTAACGCGCAGATCAGCGTGCGCCTGGCCAATGGCCTGGCAGCGATCGAGCCGCAGGACCGGATCACGGCCGTCAGCCTGTGCGGCATGGGCGGCGAAACCATCCGCGACATCCTCGACAGCGGCCAGTCGCGCCTGCGCGGCCAGGAGCGCTTGATCCTGCAGCCCAACGGCGGTGAGCAGCCCTTGCGCCAATGGCTGATGGACAACGGCTACCGCATCCTCTGTGAAGAGGTGCTGCGCGAAAACCGCTTTGACTACGAAATCATCGTCGCCGAGCGCACCGGGCCTGTGACGTATACCGCCCAAGAGCTGTACTTCGGGCCGTTGCAGATGCAGGCCCGCAGCGCGGCGTTCCTGCTCAAGTGGCAGCGCAGGCTGCGCGAGAAACAGCAGACCCTGGCCCAGTTCGCCCAAGCGCGCCATGCCGTGCCCGAGCACAAGGTGCAAGCGGTCGTTCGGCAGGCGCAGTGGATCACCCAGTTGCTGGCCTGAATCACGCTGAGCCAGGCCGGGCCGCCGGCGGTGAAGGCGCGCTGGCGCACCAACCCTGCCAAATGGACTGCACCTGCAGCGCCGCTGCCCGCGCCAGTTCCTGGCGGCGCGCCGTCAGTTGTGTATCGGCGTCCAGGACCTTAAGCAGTCGTTCACTCGGCGCATCCAGCAGGGCCTCTTGGCCAGGCGCCGGTGCGCCCTGTTTCAGCAGGCGGGCGAGGTCGCGCAAATACCGTTCACGCTCACCTGCCAACGCTGGGGCAGCTTCTACCAGGCACCCGCGCAGGTGCAGTAACTCGCCGCCCAGGTCCAGGCCATTCAGGCCGTTTTGCCAGTGCAGGTCGGGTTCGTCCGGGTGCTGGAGGCGATAGCGTGCCAAGCGCATCAGGCGATCGGCCATGCGCCCGCCAAACCAGCCCTCGGCCTGATCCAGCGGCCGCCGGGCCAGCTGGGAAAGGTCGGCCAGGGATGCGTGTATCAGCCGACGATAGTGGCGCAAACCCGGCGTCAAGGTCACCAGCTTAAACACCACCACCGAGATCCCGACGCCGAACAAGGTGGCCAGCGCCTTGTTAAGGAACTGTTCCAGGTCATAGCTCATGACGTTGCTGGGCGCGACGTTGTTGACGAAGAAGATGCAGAACGAGGCGGCGATGGGGGCGATGCTCGGCTGGCTCAGGCACAGCGAAGCCATGAACAGCGGTACACCCAACCCCAGGCAGAGCATGGGAAAGCCTTCCCAGCTGGGCAGCAGGGCGAAGGCGACGACCGCGGCCACGGGCACCGACAGGGCGATGCCCTTGAGAAAATTCATGGCCGCGGCACCCGGTGCCTCGCGCCCGGCGTACAGGCTCAGCACCACCCCGCAGATCGACACGGCCCCGAGCCCGGCTGGCCAGGCGGTAAACACCCACAGCGCAGCCACGGCCAAAAATGCCAAGGCACTGCGCAGGCCGGCCAGGGCACCTTGCTCAAGGTCGCGGTGCCAGGCCAGTGGCCCCGGGGCTTGGCTGATGGCCTGGCCTTGCTCCAGCGCCTGCAGGGTTTGCACGGCCACGGCGGCCAGGCGCACCACCACCGTCAGGCGCATCAGGCAGGTATGCACCTGCGGGGCCATGGGTGTGTCCAACAGGTATTCATCCAGCAGCACAGCCTGCTGGTTGAGGGCGGTTTCGCTGCCGTCCGCCAAGGCTTGGGCCACACCATCAATCAGTGGGTCAAGGTAGGTTCTGGCGGCGTCATCCAGCATCGAGCGCAGGCGTGCCACGCCACGGGCAACGCGCAACAGGCTGAGCAAGTCGCGGCTCATCACCCGCAAGGCCTGGCCGCGCAGCCGGCCCAGAGGCCCCTCGAAGGCGGCGTGATCGCGCTGGGCATCCACCGATACGATCCGCCCCAGGGCTTGAAGCAGGCCTTTGCGCTGATCGACACCTAGCAGTTCCGAGGCCGCCGCGGCCATGCCGGTTTTCCAGGCGTCGCGGGCTTGCACCGCCAGTTGCCGTTCGATGCGCTGCGGCCACAGCACGGTGCTGATCAGCGAAGCGCAAATGATGCCCAAGGTGATTTCGAACAGCCGCGCCTGGGCCTGATCGAATACGTTCAATGGCGCGGTGGTGGCCGGCAAGGCAATGATCGCCGTGGTGTAGCCGGCCAGCACAAAACCGTAGGAGGCATTGTTGCGATACAGCGACGCGCCGGCCGTGCAGAAGCCCAGCCACAACGCCATGCATGACAGGAACAACACGGGGGCCTGGCCAAACAGCGCGATCATGCCTAAGGACACCACGGCGCCAACCAATGTCCCCAGCAACCGGTACGCGCCCTTGGACAGCACCATGCCGCTCAACGGCTGGCTGACGACGAACACCGTGGTCAACGCCCATTGCGGTTGCTGCATGTCCAGTATGAAGGCCAAGTACAGTGCCAGGCCGCCAGCCATCATGTTTTTCAGGGCAAATTGCAACGCCGGTGTCGTGGGGCTGAAGACCGCCTTGAAAAAATCGTTCACTGCGCGCGGCAAGGTAGGCGCCCCTTGAGTGATACATAGCAAGCTAAAGATTAGCATGATATCTATATCGGTAGCCTACCCGACGTGTCGCCCAAGCCCTGTAGCGCTTCAACCAACCTGCGCTGGGCTGCTTTGCATGCCCAGCAGCGTCAGCGTGATGATTTGGCGCAGCATCGGCTCCTGGTCCGTGTGCGCTGTCTGGGCGATCAGGGTTGGGTGGTGGAAGGCGGCAGTTGCCGTGTAGATCAACCGGGCATTCAGTGCCGAGTCACTCCCAAACCTTGCCTGGGCTTCACTGAACAGGCCGGCAAGCTGGTCGAGCAGGCTGCTCAGGTGGGCGATGACAAAGGGTTTGTCCAGGGCCGACGCAATGTCAAAGGCCCGGTGCGGTTCCGGATCGGTCAGCGCGCGTTGGCGCTTGGTCTGGTAAAGCGTCACCAGCCAATCGACCATGCGCTGCGCAGGATCGCCCGCCGCAGAGGCCACCGCCGCAAGCTTTTGCTGCACCTCATGCATCCACCGTTCGATGACGGCATCGAGTAGCGCAGTCTTGTCCGCAAAGTGCGCATACAGCGCCGCGTGGCTGACACCCAGCTCCTTGGCAACATCCGTGAGGCGCACTTTGTCTGCGCCCAACAGACGCATGCGAGTGAGGGCGAGGTCAGTCGCCCGTGCTTTTATTTCCTCGGCAGATAGCCCCGTACGCGGCATTTTCGTTGACTCCTGTTGACACTCGTAAAACTTACATATTACATTAAATGTAAGTTGTAACAATTAGCGATAGCGATGTGTAAATGAGCGCGCGAGTGTATTTGAAAAAGGGCGGCGGCGATGACTGAAATGACAATGAGAAGGCTGGGCAAGAACGGGCCAGCGGTGTCAGCGCTCGGGATGGGCTGCATGGCGTTTCGCATGGGTGACGATCAAACCGAGCAGCAATCGGTACGAACCCTCCAGGCGGCGCTCGATGCCGGGATTTCGTTCCTGGACACGGGCGATTTTTATGGCAGCGGGCAAAGCGAAATGTTGGTCGGGCGAGCCTTGCGGGGGCGTCGCGACAGTGCCTTCCTGAGCGTCAAGTTTGGCGCCCAGGTTGACCCCAACGGTCGCATCATCGGCCTGGATGGGCGGCCCAATTCGGTCAAGAACTTTGCCGCCTATTCACTCAAGCGCCTGGGCGTGGACGTGATCGATCTGTACCAGCCGGGGCGGGCCGATCCGGACGTGCCGTTTGAAGAGACGATAGGCGCCATTGCCGATTTGATCAAAGAGGGCAAGGTCCGCTACCTGGGGGTTTCCGAGGTTGGGGCCGACCTGCTGCGCCGCGCGCACGCCGTGCATCCGGTCACGGCACTGGAAATCGAATACTCACTGGCCAGCCGCTTCATTGAGCAGGACATTCTGCCCACGGCACGTGAACTTGGCATCGGCGTGGTGGCTTATCGCATTCTGGCCGAAGGGATGTTGAGCGGTGTACTGCCCCAGGGCCAGCCGCCCGAAGGCGCGCAGTTTCTGGCGCCACGCATGCAGGGTGAAAACTACGCCCCCAACATGGCCACCGCCCAGGTGCTGGAAGCAATGGCGCAGGCCAAAGGCTTCACGGCGGCGCAACTGGCCGTGGCGTGGGTGCTGTCGCGCGGCGACGACATCGTCCCGGTGGCCGGCATCAATCGCCCCTCGCGCATCCGCGATAACCTGCGGGCACTGGAGGTGAAGTTCACGGCCCAGGAGGCCGGCGAATTGGAACGGGTATTTGCACAAGGCGCGATCCTAGGCTTGCGTTACCCCGAGTTCGTCATGAAATGGGCCGCGCAATAGTGGCCTCCCTGCCTTCGGCCCGCGTCTGCGCCAGCGCCGCGATCCTCATGTTCGCGCCGGTAGTGGCGTCCTATTTCCTGATGCCTAAGGGGTGGTGGCTGGACTACCCCGGGATACTCTTTCACCTGGCCATCTTTTTGCTGGTGCCAAGGCTGCCTGCGCCTGAGTGGGCAAGGGCGGCTGGCTATGGTTGGTTGGTGCTGGACGTCACGGTCGGGGTCATGACGTTGAATCATGTGCCGATGGAGATCGCCATGCCGATCCGGCTGGGCGGGCATATTTTTGCCGGTATCTGGATCATCAACGTGTCGTTGCTGGCGGTAAGGCCGATCAAGCTCACCGGCCTGGTCACCGGCCTATGGTTGGCTGGGTACAGCTTTGTCTCGCCCTTCGTGCCAAAGACCGCGCTGGCGCCGACGGCGTTGCTGATGCTGGTGTGGCTAGGCTTGATCGCTTGGCGCAATGGCAGCGGCGCGCGAAAGGCTGCGGCAGCCTGAAGGTTGGATCGAGCAGGCTTGGCGCTATACAGTTGTATTTATAGCGTCTATGTTCTGTAACCGTCAGGATGACCCAGCGCGCCATTCATTATCAGGCAGGCCCAGGCCAACCCGACCGCGCCATGTGCGGATAGGTGCCTGGCGCGCAGTGCTCGATAGCCGATGGGGGGCAGCATCACAGGGCTCCTGAGGCAGCTCGACCGGCCCTGGCAACCGTGCAACGGCACAAATCATGCTAGCGTTCCCTGGGTACCGTCATCGGCTTTTTTCGAGCGAATCGGCTGTTTTTATATCAGGGGGCAAGCATGAACGCGCAAGCACTGATTGATACCGCACAGGCGCTGGTAGCCGGCCACAAAGGGTTGCTGGCCATGGACGAAAGCACGCCCACCTGCCACCGGCGCTTTGCCCCCTTGGGCATTGCCCAAACCGAGGAGGCGCGGCGCGCCTATCGGGAGTTGATCGTGACCACGCCGGGGCTGGGCGATTACCTCAATGGGGCGATTCTGTTCGATGAAACCCTGCACCAGAAAACCCGCGATGGCCGGCCCATGGCCCAAGCCCTGAGCGAGGCGGGCGTGATGCCGGGCATCAAAGTGGACGGCGGTGCCACTGGCCTGGCCGGCTATCCACCCGAGAAAATAACCGAAGGTTTGGACGGGCTACGCGGTCGGTTGCAGGCCTACGCCCAGATGGGCGCCCGGTTTGCCAAATGGCGTGCAGTGATCACCGTGGGGCCCCACCTACCCAGTCATGCTTGCGTGCAGGCGAACGCCCATGCGCTGGCCCGCTATGCCGCGTTGTGCCAGGAAGCCGGCATAGTGCCGGTGGTGGAGCCCGAAGTGCTGATGGAGGGTGAACATACCTTGCAGCGCTGCGCTGCCGTTACCGAGGATGTGCTGCGCGTGGTGTTCCAAGCGCTTCACGACCAGGGCGTGCTGCTGGAAGGCATGCTGTTGAAACCCAACATGGTGCTGGCAGGGTTGGATTGCACCACACCCACCACGGTGGCCGAGGTGGCCGATGCCACCGTACGTTGCTTGCTGCGAACCGTACCGGCCGCCGTGCCAGGCGTGGTGTTCCTGTCGGGAGGGCAGGCGGCCCAATTGGCCAGCGAACGGTTGAATGCCATGAACCTGCGGTTCAAGTCACGGCTGCCCTGGGCACTGGCGTTTTCGTTTTCACGTGCCGTGCAGCAACCGGCTTTGGAGATTTGGCAGGGGCAGGAGACTAACGTAAAGGCCGCCCAGCAAGCGTTGTTGCATCGCTTGAAATGTAACCATGCGGCGTCCCGGGGGGAGTATGACGCGGCGCTGGAGAAAAGCTGAGTGCAGCGTGCTTATCAATAATGGCTGTAGAGGGGATGGCGTTGAAGCCGGTCATTTTGTAGCGTCCTGACACTGCACGCGGCGTGATTGCGCACTTCAGGCAAGGCAAAGGTATTGCCATTTGAGTATATTTCGAAAAAATCTTTGCCTTGAGATATTGATGTGGGTCTATCTCGGCTGCTGGAATGCAACAGTGCCGCTTATTATCGTACAGCGCGCAAGCCTACTTGAATTGGCGACCTATGAAACCACGCTGGCACTCTGTGCAGTGATGTCCATGCTCCTCTTCGCCTCGCGCGTCGAAGCAATGCGCCGCAGTACGGCGCTGAAGGCAGGTTGCATGGCCATTGTGGTGACGGGTGCGCTGAGGTACGTCATCGTTTCTGTTTGGTTTTCAATCGACGCCTTGATATTCATTGACGTCCTGGCCGTATTGGCCTTTGGCGTCGTTCAACCGCTTTTCGGTGTTTACCCAGCGGAAACAGTTGAAAAATATCGCATAGCGTCTGCGTTTCGAATCCGTCGCATTTGCACAACGATCGGGCGGGTTGTGGGCCCGCTGCTGGCGGGCGCTGTGATCGCAGCTTTTTCGGTACAGGCTTCGTTGCTTTTTACCGCTCTCGTGGGTGTGGCCGCTTTAGCGGTCGCACTGGCACTGCCCACCAGCACCTGCGTCAATACCGTACGAGGGGCATCACCGAGCGAGCGGGTCCAGAGCATGTTGTTGGGGATTAAACTGAAACTCGTTTTGCCACCCGAGCGCTTTTTGACCGTGTCTGGCTTTATGCTCAATCTGGCCGCCACCGCGATGGTGCCTATGCTGGTGCCAAACTTTATTCATACACACCAGCTTGCAGAAAGCAGCGCAGGTTTATTCAATGCATTGTTCGCGATTGGCTCGGTCGCAGGCTTGTTTGTTTTAAGTCCGCTGGTGGCAAAACGGGCCCATCAGCGTAATAAGTATATTGGGCTCTGGGCGTTACTCATCGCAGCTCTCTGCGCGTGTGCCCAGGCGAGCGAGACCTGGCAATTGGCCGTTTGGCTGTTTTTCGCAGGGGCTGCCAGCGCGTGTCTCTCGCTGGTGGGCGCAGATAAAAGGCTGACGTCCGTACCCTCCGGCGTGCGCATTCGATTGATGGCAGCAACGCTGGTTGTCAGTCAGGGTGCCAACTCGGCCTCTTACATGGTGGCAGGGGGGATTACCTCACAGTTTGGCACTCCCGCTCTGCTCTGGCTCTATCTGGCGATCTTCATGGTGGTGGTTGTCTATGCGCTATCGACGAGAAGGGTGTGGCGCTTCTTGGAGGATGACGCGGATGCTGAACTGTATTACCCGAACAATCATCCGGCGCTGGCGGCGAGTATGCGGACATGAACACCAGGCCGCTATTTTTTTGCCACCAACTCCAACACTGCGTCCCGGTCCTTGATCTTTTGCAGCACGATCTCTGAACGAATATCGGTCACCCCGGCCGTGCGGTTCAAGGTGTTGACGATGAAATTGGAGAAGTGCTTCAGGTCGCGGGCCTGCACACGCAGGGCGTAGTTGCTGGCCCCGGTGATCACGTAGGCGGCCACCACCTCCGGCCACAGTTGTACCTTTGTGATAAAGGTCTCGTGCCAATCCTCGACGTCCTGGCGCAACGACACGTGCACGATGGCCTCGAACTCCACCCCCAGCCGCTCGGCATTCAATACCGCGCGGTAACCACTGATCACACCATCTTCTTCCAGCAGGCGCAGGCGGCGCAAACAGGCGGAGGGCGAGAGGGCGACTTTCTCGGCCAGGTCCTGGTTGCTGATACGGCCGTCCTGTTGCAGCGCGTGAAGAATTCGCAGGTCTGTCGCGTCTAGATTCATTGTTGAAATAATCCTGCGTGTTAGGGAGGGATCGTCGAATTTACTGCGACAGTTTCAGTGATTTGCCCTGCGCTTTGCACGAATATTTTCCTCGTTTTCGGTCACTATTTTGCCGACAAGAGGAGCCTACCCATGACCCAGCCCCTGCGCTATTGGGACATCAGTCCCGTACTCGACCCGGCCATTCCCGTGTGGCCCGGCGACACCCCTTTCCAGGAAGTACGCGGCGCCATGATCAGTGCCGAGTGCCCGGTAAACGTGGCGCGCATTACCCTGTCGCCGCACACCGGTGCCCACGTCGACGCGCCGTTTCATTTCATGGCCGATGGCGCCGCCATCGGCCAGGTCGACCTGAACCTTTACATGGGCCCGTGCCGGGTTATCCATTGCATCGGTGCCGGGCCACTGGTCACGCCCGAACACCTGGCCGGCCAGCTCGACCACTTGCCAGCGCGTGTACTGCTGCGCACATACGCCCAGGCCCCACAGCAGCAATGGGATGAGCACTTTTGCGCGGTGGCGGCGCAGACCATCGAACTGCTGGGCGGCCTGGGTGTGCGGCTGATCGGTATCGACAGCGCCTCGATGGACCCCCAGCACTCCAAGACCCTGGACGCCCATCACGCCACCGCCCGCCATCGCATGGCGATACTGGAAGGCGTGGTGCTTGATGACGTCAACCCCGGCGACTACGAACTGATCGCCTTGCCGCTGCGCTTCGCCAACCTGGACGCAAGCCCCGTGCGGGCGATCTTGCGCGCGCTTCCCAAACCAGCACTGCCCAACAAGGACCTCCCATGACCCACCGCGATACCTGCCTGGCGCTTGACCAGGATGATGCACTTGCGCCCCTGCGCGAGCAGTTTGCCTTGCCCGAAGGGGTGATCTACCTGGACGGTAACTCCTTGGGCGCACGCCCGGTGGCCGCGGCTGCGCGGGCCCAGCAATTGATTACCGAGGAATGGGGCAACGGCCTGATCCGCAGTTGGAACAGTGCCGGTTGGCGCGACCTGCCCGAGCGCCTGGGCAACCAGTTGGCCGGGCTGATCGGTGCTGGCCCCGGCGAGGTGGTGGTCACCGACACCACCTCCATCAACCTGTTCAAGGTGCTCGGCGCCGCGCTGCGAGTGCAGGCGGGCAGGGCGCCGCAGCGCAAGGTTATCGTCAGTGAGGCCAGCAACTTCCCCACCGACCTGTACATCGCCCAAGGCCTGGCCGAGTTGCTGCAGCAGGGCTACCACCTGCGCCTGGTGGACAGCCCCCAAGCACTGGGCGAAGCCATCGACGCCGACACGGCGGTGGTCATGCTCACCCATGTCAATTACAAGACCGGCTACCTGCACGACATGGCGCAACTGACGGCGTTGATTCATGCCCGTGGCGCCCTGAGGCATCTGGGACCTGGCGCATTCTGCCGGCGCCGTGCCGATCGACCTGCATCAGGCCAACGCTGACTACGCCATCGGCTGCACCTACAAGTACCTCAACGGTGGCCCCGGCGCGCAGGCCTTTGTGTGGGTCAAGCCGGCGCTGTGCGACGTGGTCAACCAGCCATTGTCCGGTTGGTTCGGCCACGCCCGCCAGTTTGAAATGGCCGCAGGCTACGAGCCGCGCCAAGGCATTGCCCGCTACCTGTGCGGCACGCAACCGCTGGCCTCGCTGGCCATGGTGGAATGTGGCCTGGACGTGTTCGCCCAAACCAATATGGTCGCGGTGCGCAAGAAATCCCTGGCCCTGACCGACCTGTTCATCGAGCTGGTGGAGGCACGCTGCGCAGGTCATGGCCTGGTGTTGGTGACGCCCCGCGAGCATGCACGGCGCGGCAGCCACGTGAGCTTCGAACACCCCGAAGGCTACGCGGTGATCCAGGCGCTGATCGAGCGCGGCGTGATTGGTGATTACCGTGAGCCGCGGATCATGCGCTTCGGCTTCACCCCGCTGTACACCCGCTTCAGCGAAGTGTGGGACGCGGTCAACATCCTCGGCGACATCCTCGACAACAAGACCTGGGCGCAGGCCCGCTTCCAGGTGCGCCACAGCGTGACCTGATTGACCACCCACACCACCCCCGAAGGCGAGGGGTGGACGGGAGTGCTTGAACTTGAACATCTGCCAATAATAATCACACCGGAACATTCAAGAATGAAGTCGACGCTCCCCCCTTTGCGGCCGGCGCTAGCCCTGGCCCTTGCGAGTTGTATCAGCCCGGTTTTACAGGCTGACGAAAATACAGGGTTCATGGAGGACAGCCACCTGACCCTCAATACCATCAACTTTTTGTTCTACCGCAACAACCTCAACAACAGCGGTGCCCAGAACTACCGCAAGGAATGGGCGCAAGGCCTGAGCCTTAACTTCAGTTCCGGCTACACCCAAGGCCTGGTCGGCTTCGGTTTGGACGCCTATGCCCAACTGGGGCTCAGGCTCGACAGTGGCAAGGGCACGGCGGGCACCGGCTTGCTGCCCATCGGTGACGATGGTCGCGCCCAGGCTGATTACTCCGAGGCGGGCGGGGCGCTGAAAATGCGCATTTCCAACACACAACTCAAGTACGGCAACCTGACGCCACTCAACCCCGTGTTCGGGACCGGCTCGGCACGGCTGTTCACCATGCAGGCCAACGGTTTTCAATTGACCAGTGAGGAGTGGGCCAGCCTGCACCTGGACATGGGCCACTTCACCTCGGGCAACGACGGTGCCTCCACCAACGACAGCGGCGCCCTCAAGGCTTTGTACGCAGGGGTCGAAACTCGCAGCGTTGACTACCTGGGCGGGCGTTACGACGTCAGCGATCGCTTGAGCCTAAGCCTGTACGGCGCCGAATTCGCCGATATCTGGCGCCAGTACTACACCAACGTCGACTACACCTGGCCGCTGGCCAACAACCAGAGCCTGAACCTGGATTTCAACCTGTACCGCACCACGGACGAGGGGCGCGCCCTGGCCGGTAACATCGACAACACCACCTGGTCGTTGTCGTCCAGCTATCGCGTGGGCCCGCAACGTTTTACCCTCGCCTACCAGCAGGTGGACGGCAACGAGCCGTTCGACTACTTGGGTTTCGATCGGCAGAGCGGCACCTCGATCTTTCTTGCCAACTCCGTGCAAATCGTCGACTTCAACGCCCCCAACGAGCGCTCGTGGCAGCTGCGTTATGACTTGGACATGGCCGCATTCGGCGTGCCGGGCCTGACCTTCATGTCCCGCTACGTCAGCGGCGACCACATCGATGACAGCCACTACCAAGGCGGTGAAAACGCCGCCTACGGCCGCTATGGCAGCGACGGCAAGCGATGGGAGCGCGACATAGAGGCGCGCTACGTGGTGCAGTCCGGCAAGGCCAAGGACTTGTCGCTGCGCGTGCGCCAGGCCTCGTTGCGTTCCACCGCGCAAGTGGCCCAGGCCGACACCACCGACAACAACGAAATACGGCTGATCATCGAATATCCGTTGAGCTTTTTCTGACGGGCCACGGCCCCTATCAAAACGCGCAGACAACTTTCACAAGAGATAGAACCATGACGCAAGAACGTGGCTTCGACACCATATCCAACCGTGAGCAAGGCCTGCACCGCCAGCTCACTGCCGGGCAGATGAGCATGATCGCCATTGGCGGCGCCATCGGTACCGGCCTGTTCATGGGCAGCGCCTTCGCCATCGGCTATGCCGGGCCCAGCGTGCTGCTCAGCTACGGCATCGGTGCCTTCATTACGCTGCTGCTGATGGGCTGCCTGGCGGAGATGACGGTGGCCCATTCCACTTCAGGCTCGTTCGGCGCATACGCCGAGTTCTACATCAGCCCCTTGGCTGGATTTTTGGTGCGCTACGCCTATTGGGCGGCCATCGTGTTGGCGGTGGGCACCGAGGTCACGGCCATAGCCCTGTACATGAAGTACTGGTTCGCCAATGTGCCGGAGTGGGTATGGATCTTGTCCTTCTCCAGTGTGCTGGTGCTGCTCAACGCCATCAGCGTCAAGACCTTCGGCACGGCCGAGTATTGGTTTTCCACCATCAAACTCACGGCCATCGTGGGCTTCATTCTGCTGGCGGCGTACGTGGTGTTCGGCTCGGGCAACCCGGCCTATGGGGTGCACAACTACAGCGACCATGGCGGCTTTTTCCCGCACGGTTTCAGCGGGATGTGGATTGCGGTCATCATCTCGATCTTCAGCTTCCTGAGCGTGGAAATGATCGCCGTGGCCGCCGGCGAAGCCCAAGACCCCCAGCGCGCGGTGAAGCAGGCCTTCCGGGCCACCATCGCCCGCTTGGTGATTTTCTACCTGCTGACCCTGGCCCTGATGTTGGCCATCGTGCCCTGGAGCGACGCCGGCAAGACCCAGAGCCCGTTCGTGACGGTGATGCAAAGCATCGGCATACCCGGCGCTACCGGGGTAATGAACTTCGTGATCTTGATCGCCGCGCTGTCGGCCATGAACAGCCAACTCTACATCACCACCCGCATGATGTTCAGCCTGTCCAGGGCAGGGCATGCGCCCAAGGCGCTGGGACGTTTGAGCCCATCGGGGGTGCCGCTCAATGCCTTGCTGCTGTCATGCGCCGGTATCGCCATGGCCACCTTGATGAGCGTGTTCTACCCCGAGGACTCGTTCAGCCTGATGATGGCCATCTCTATGTTCGGCGCCATTTTCACCTGGTTCATGATCTTCCTCACCCACTACTGTTTCCGTCGTTACCACGACCGCAAGGGCGGGGAACCCCTGGCGTTCCGCATGCGCCTGTTCCCATACAGCACAGGGGCGGGGCTGGTGCTGATGGCGTTGGTCATGGTGACCACCTTCTTCACCGACGCGTTCAGGATGACGCTGGTGTTTGGCGTGCCTTTCCTGTTGTTATTGACCCTGGGGTATGGGCTATTCGTGAGAAAACGCAGCGTCGCCGCGGTGGGTGTTTTGGAGCAGGAGTGAGGTATATTCTGTTGCATCGCCGATCCCTGTAGGAGCGGATTCATCCGCGAAAAATGCACCATGGTGTGTCTGGTACACCGCGTGCAGTTCTTCGCGGATAAATCCGCTCCTACAGCCCCCGCGCTCCCCCTCTCACCCCCACAGGACGCGCCCACTTGAAGCACGCACGCCCGACCACGTTGCCCGAATTGGCCAGGCACCTTAAAGAACGTGCCACCCAAGGCCGCATCCTGATTGCCTTGGCCGGGCCGCCTGGGGCGGGCAAGTCGACCTGTGCCGAGCAACTGGCGGCGTTGCTGAACGGCGCTGGCGCCGCAGTGGCCGCCGTGTTGCCCATGGACGGTTATCACTTGGACGACATGATCCTGAATGCGCAAGGCTTGCGCGCGCGTAAAGGCGCGCCGTCGACCTTCGACGTGGCGGGGTTGGGCCATATGCTCCAGCGGTTGCGCCTGAATGAAGAAAACGAGATCGCGGTGCCGGTGTTTGACCGCACGCTTGAGATCGCCCGTGCGGGGGCTCGCCTGATCTCGCGTGATGTGAAGGTGCTCATCGTGGAGGGTAACTATCTGCTGCTCAACACCCCGCCCTGGTCTGCGCTGGCGCAGTATTTCGACCTGACCGTATCGGTCTGCGCCCCGGAGGCGCAGTTGCAGCAGCGGTTGATCGATCGCTGGCAGGCTGCCGGCATCGCCAGCAGCCAGGTCCAAGCCAAGGTCGAACTCAACGACCTGCCCAATGGGCGCACGGTGCTCGCCCATTCAGCCCTTGCAGATTTTGTACTTGAAACGGGGCCCGCAAGCCGCGCCTAAGCGGCCTGCTCACACCCGCCCAGGGCGGCCGCAGCCCGGCGCGAACGCCAGCTCAAACCCAACACCATCACCAGCCCCAACACGCCCATCAAGGCCCCGGCCAGGGATATGGCCGGGTAGCCCAACCCCGCGTTGATCACCGCGCCGCCCACTGCTGCGCCGATGGCATTGCCGAAGTTGAACGCGCCGATGTTCACCGCAGACGCCAGGTTGGGCGCGTCCTTGGCGGCTTCCATCACGCGCATTTGCAGCGGCGGCACCAGGGCGAAGCTGGCCGCGCCCCACACCAAAATCGCCAGGGCGGCCGGCAGCGGCCAACGCATGAGCACCGAGAAGGCCACCAGCACGGCGATCAGCAGCGCCAACGACCCGATCAAGGTGCGGTCTACCGAGCGGTCGGCCGCCTTGCCACCCCAGACGTTGCCCAGGGTCAAGCCGATGCCGAACAGCACCAGCATACCGGTGATGAAATTGGTGGAGGCGTGGGTCACGTCGCGCAGGATGGGCGCAATGTAAGTGAACACCGTGAACATGGCACTGGAGCCCACCACGGTCAGGGCCAGCGCCGCCAATACCGGCCCGCGCCCCAGCACGCGGATCTCGGCCAGCATGCCGTCGCCCTTGGGGGCCGGCACATTGGGCAGCGCCCACCACAACGACGCCATCACCACCACACCCAGCCCAGCGATGCCCCAGAACGCGGTGCGCCAGCCAAAGTGCTCGCCAAACCAGGTGGCCAGCGGCACGCCGCCGATGGTGGCCACGGTCAGCCCCAGGAACATCGTCGCCACCGCCCCCGCGCGCTTATCGGGCGGCACCAGGCTGGCCGCCACGATCGAGCCAATGCCAAAAAAAGCGCCGTGGTTGAGCGATGTCACCAAACGGGCGATCAGCAGGGTCTGGTAGTCCGTGGCCAATGCCGACAGCAGGTTGCCCAAGGTAAAAATCGCCATCAGGCCGATCAGCACGTTGCGCCGGGGGATTTTTGCCGTGGCCAGGGTCATGATCGGCGCACCGATCAACACGCCCATGGCGTAGGCGCTGACCAACAGCCCGGCCGAAGGGATGGACACGCCCAGGTCCGAGGCAATACCGGGCAACATGCCCATGGGTGCAAACTCCGTGACCCCAATACCGAAGGCCCCGATCGAAAGTGCTGCTAAGGGTGGATTGATACGCATGGTGGCTCCTCATCTGTGGGCCAGATGCTACAATCGGCCATTTTAAGGCGGTAGCCCTTGCGTGGGGCCAACACCTTTGCGTGAGGTGCACAAATGGACATCAGCGGGCGATCGGGTGAGATGGCGGTATTCGCCAAGGTGGCGCAAGAAGGCAGCCTCTCGGCGGCCGGCCGCGCGTTGGGCCTGACGCCGTCGTCGATCAGCCGCATCATCGCCCGCACCGAACGCCGCATAGGCACCCGGCTGCTGCTGCGAACCACCCGGGCGATCACCCTGACTGCCGAAGGCGAAGCTTATTTGCGTGGCGCGCGGCGCATCCTGGCCGACATGGCCGAAGTGGAAGACGCCATCACTGACCAAGGCGTGCCCCGGGGCCGGCTGCGGGTGAGCGCAGCGCTCGCCCACGGGCGGCTGACCATCGTGCCGCTGATCGCCGCTTTCAGCGCCCTCTACCCGGCCATCCTGGTCGACCTGGTGCTGGGCGACGAGGTGGTCGATATCCTGGGTGGGCAGGCCGACGTGGCGATTCGCTTCGGCCAGTTGGCCGACAGCCCGCTAACCGCTCGGCGCATAAGCGACACCGGGCAGGTCATCGTTGCCGCGCCTGGCTACCTGGCGCGCCACGGCACCCCGCAAACGCCTGAAGACTTGCTGCGCCACAATTGCCTGCGCTTCAACTTCCGCCGGGCAGCCCCCGACTGGCCCTTCAGCAGGGACGGGCAGGTGTTCTCAATCAAGGTGACCGGCACCATCGAGGGCAACAGCGGCGAGGCCTTGTCGCAGTTGGCCAAGCTGGGCACCGGCATCGCCCGTATCGGCGCCTTCAGCGTGGCCGAGGACTTGAAAAACGGCCATTTGGTACCGCTGTTGGAAAGCTACAACCCCGGGGACCGAGAGCCGATCAATGCGGTGTTCGTGGGTGGCGCGGCGATGCCGGCAAGGGTTCGGGCGTTCGTGGACTTTTTGCTGGAACATCACCCGGCGTCTGAGTAGCGGCCATACACACCGCTGCAACCCGCTTGAGGCGGCTCAACGCGTAACGCGTTTTTTGCACCACAATGACACTAGAATGCCTGTGGCAATCGACACCAATGGAAGGCTTGAAGCAATGCCCAGTGTTGGAAACACCAACAGTATTTGCGAGTCGTTGCCGCCGAGCATCATCGAAGCCCCAATCCCCATCAAAATACCCGCCAACAAATGAACGCCAGCCTTTGATGGGGTAAAGGCCTCGAAGCGGAACGTTTTCCTGTACAGGGTAAAACTCAGCATGCCTGCCAGCAACATCACGAACACCGCGATACGCCGGGCGCTGATCGCCATGTCGGCTTGCCAGAACATCTGCGAAACATTGTAAAAGAACACGCTGGGTGTCCATAACGGCTCGAACGTATAGAGCGCACTCGTCAATGCGCCCAGCAGCATACTAGAGAACACCAGGTGTTTATTGCCATGTATGCCGACCAAAAATATCAGCACCAGCGCCACTACACCGATCAACAGCCAGTAATGGCGGCTGGTAATCTCCGGCATCAGAATGGTCTTCTGCTCGGGCATCATGTGCAGGTAATACCAGAACACGATCCCCAGGACCCAGCCGATCATCGTGAACAGTTTGTTGAAATTGCCACAGGCAAATCGGGTCAGCGTGCCTACGCTGCAACCGTTGTTCAGCACCGATGCCACCCCGAACAACAAGCCTCCCGAAACCAGCAAAGGGTAGGAAATACCCGGCGAGTACAGCGGTAGGCTGGCCTCGGAAAAACGATAAAGCGGGGCCATCAGCAACCCGAACAGTCCACACGATGTGAGTGCCACGAACAACGTCGGGCGTCCCGTCAGCAATTGTTCGCACGCTTTGACAAGGCACATCCCCATGCGCTGCGAAACCCAGCCAATCAGGAACGCTAATGCCAGCGCCATCAGTAAAGAAAAAACCATGTGCGTGCGCCACTGCTGATAGGGATGGACCGGGCCTCACCGATCATTAGCGTAGCTCTTAATTGATTGCTTTTGGCTGCTCCCCGCCGGTTGTCACTGCACAGAGTGCTGGCCAAGCCAAATGCAAACGATTGGTCAAGGCCATGCAATCACGCACAAGCGTGTCTGCAAAAAATGCAGTGCGCCGCGGTGCCTGTTCGGGGCGTTGCAGCACAGTGCAGCTGCTGCCTGGGATTTGAAACCTGCGCGTGTGGGAGCAAGGCTTGCCTGCGACAGCGCCCTTGAGGCCGCCATCGCAGCCAAGCCTTAGCCGCTACCGACCGCTCTCATACCCCGCCAACAACGCATCCACCAGGCCCTTCGCCCCGTCGATGTGGTGCAGGGCAGACCACACCAACCCACGGTCCGGGTTGGGCGTGTCGCACAACTCGAAGGCGGAGGCGTGGGCGCACTTGAGCAAGTGCGACAGGTGGGCCAGGGCGTCTTCCAGGCTGATGCCGGCGTTCACGCTGAAAAACGGCTGCTGCTCGGAATCGCAGAGGCCGAAGGGCAGGGTGGTGGTTACGGTGATGTCGTTCATGGTCAAAATCCTTATTGATAAAGCAGGCCGCACCGCACTCGGTAGGAGCGGCGGCCGCGGAAAACGTGCCGCATTCTGGTGGTGGAGGGTTGCCTGCCTTGGGTGTGCTGCAGGTGCATTTTTTAGGGCTTTATGTGGGAGCAAGCTTGCTTGCGATGGGCTTGGTTGGCGACTCAATAACGGCCACCACCGGCCGCCCGCGCGGCCTATTCGCAAGCAAGGCTTGCTCCCACATTTGTTGCATCGTGCCGCATTCTGGTGGAGGGGGGTTGCTTGCCTTGGGTGTACTGCAGGTACATTTTCAGGGCTTTATGTGGGAGCAAACCAAACCGCCGCGCATTGAAAAATGCGCCGCCAAAACACCCATCAATGCCGCAGCCTGGGCTGTGACGTTCGGCATCGGGTTTGGCGTGGTACACCGCATAGCGTTGGGCCGGCTCTTTGTTGTCCGGATCGAATTCAAGCCTGGGGCTGGCGTTCAGGGGGTGATCAACGGGTAGGTTGAAGAGGAGGATTTTGGGTGGGTCGGGTGTTGGTTTGACCATCATGCAACTCCAAGGTAAGGAGCTGCCACGTTCGCGACTAAACGAAGGGTGGCAGCTGTGGCTACAGGTTAGTCGACCGGCCCTCGGAAACACCGGCGCACCCGAAGGTGCCCTGCGCCACAACTGCCATAACACGATTTTACGAACGATGAGGTACGTAAAACGCTATGCAGCTTGCGCTTCCGAAGTGTCAATCAGGCGACTAAACCCGACCGCTGATGGGCAGCGGCGAGCGCAGACTAGCCCCGGAAATACACCCTGTGCAAGCGCAAAATTGTAAGCTGTAGGGCGATTATCGCAGAGGTTGTAGTACTTTTCCTACCGTTTTCTCAACATCGTTGTTATAGCGGGGGTGTCGGAAATGATATGTATGGATTTTATGGGGCGGCCCTGTCCATCGGTAGATCTAGAGTCGTAGCGCCTGCCTTGCAGTGGCGGGGTGGCACCCCCGTCAGCACCGGCAGAGATCGGCCAGAAGCTGGTGGTTGAGTCCGCCCGAAATCGCACCGATTGCGCTGCGAAATTTCGCAGGGTGCATCCCTTCAGATGCCAGTCACGTCGCGCTAGCTCGCTGAAATGGTGGCGATGTAATATTAGGTTCAGCATTAAAGACTAAGGGAGATACAGATGCCGTTACCACCGAGCCTGCAGGGAAACACATGGACGATTGAGACTGCTCGTAGGCTGGTCCCAATTCTAGTCTGGTGTGCACAGAACCACCGTACCATCACCTACAAGGAGTTGGATCAAGAGATAGTTCGACGTGGTTGGATGGACTACAACGTTCACGCCGCTGCATATGGCAACGCAGCTGGCACCCTTGGAAACGCACTGGCTGAAACGGAAGTAGAACTCGGCCTCGAGTTTCCGCCGCTGAACATTCTGGTGGTCAACAAGGCCTACCGACGTCCAGGCAGTGGCTGCGACCCTTACTTTCGGCGCTATACAAAAGGTCGTAGGTTTGAAAGTCTGAGCTGGACGAAGCAAGGGAACGTTATCGAAGAGGCGACCCAAGACATCTTCAAATGTCGCAACTGGACCCGTCTGTTGCAGCACTATGAGCTGGAGGGTTTGCTTCAGCCGGTACTGACGCTGGAAGCGGACGAAGAAGTCATTCCGCCCCCAACCAAAGGATTCTCGGGCGAAGGCGAGTCAGAAGATCATCGTCTGCTGAAGGATTATGTCTTGAGCCATCCGGCCATCGTGATTGATGAAAGCATCCGCGGTTGGCTCGGAACAGTTGAACAACCGCTACCCTCTGGCGACTGTGTCGACGTCTGTTTCCGCAAGAAAGACTCCATCATTGCGGTCGAAGTGAAGTCCCATATTTCAAACGATGCCGATCTCTCTCGCGGTATCTATCAATGCGTCAAATACCGCGCGGTTTGCATCGCTTGGCAGAGAGCGCTCCTACAGGTTCCTGATGCGCATGCTGTACTTGTGATCCAGAGATATCTCCCTGCTCAACTCGCTGAGTTGGCAGAACGCCTCTCGGTTGACGTGAGGGTTGTGCCTGAGGCTCAAACGCGGAGCCACGCCAAGAAACTAGGCATAGCCCACGCTTGAAGGATCTAGCCTATCAAAAAGGTGGGGCACTTGAATTGGCGTCGCTCACCTTATGGCCTGCTGAACTTCTCAGTGCATTTCAATCTGTTCAATGTATGCGGTGGCGTGCCCCAGCAGGTACTGTGCGGTTTCTAAAGGGCAGGGCACATTTTCTTTCCGACGACCGCTTTGGGTCGTTTTCTGCCCCTCGCGACCGGCAGTAATCGGCCAAGAGCAGACATTCAAGAAATCTACTCAATTAGGTTGATTAGTAGGAGTAGAGGGTGTCTGCACACCACGGACTCAGGATACTTGTTTGCGTTCTGGCCAATAACACCATGCTCGCATGACGTACCTTGAACCGGTGCCTCAGGCGTGGCCGTCCCATCTGACTGAGCAGGGTTCACTGCGCAATTGGTCACCGATCCGGAACTACCGAGCTTGCGCTATGTGGCGTTGCACCGGGTCGATCGCCAGTTCGGATTGAGCCAGGGGTGACGTAGATGACCCAGTCCCATTGCGACTCTTCGAGGTTGATGCTCTAGCCCTCGGTGCTAACGTACACCGAGCGTCCGCCCTCCTGCGCTTGTCACCGGCTAGTGTTGCTCGGGAAACAGCCGTGCCCGGAGGAAGTCGATGAACACCCGCAACTTCGGCGCCGGGTGTTTGCCCGTAGGCCACATGATACGGTAGACCTCACCTCGCGAGCAGTCAGGAAGTATCTGCACCAGTGCATTGGCGTCGAGCGCATGGCGGATGGCGAAGTCAGGCAAGTAGGCAATACCGATGCCCTGGATGGCAAAGCAGATGCGCGCTTCGAGGTTGTTGCAGACCATTGATGTTGGCAGCGGCAGGTCGAAGTCGGCGTGCTCGCCACCAAAGGGCCAAACCTGCAGTTTGCCGGTGTTGGGAAAGCGGAACTGAATGCATGCGTGCTGCAACAGTTCCCGGGGGTGCTGCGGCACGCCGTATTGATGAAAGTAGTCCGGCGCGCCCACCACGATCATCTGGTAACGACCGAGCAAGCGTGATGTCAGGCTGGAGTCCGGCACGTCACCGGCGCGAATCACCGCATCGTAGCCTTCCTCAATCACGTCGACGCGACGGTCATCAAAGGTCAGGTCCAGGTCCACTGTGGGATAGGCCTTCTTGAACTGCGCCAGCACCGGCAAGAAAGGCTCACTGACCAGCGGCAAGCTGATCTTCAAGCGGCCCTGGGGCGTACTGCTGGTCAGGGAAAACTCCACTTCCGCGGCTTCGATTTCGCCGAGGATGCGCAGGCTGCGCTCCAGAAAACGTTCGCCTTCATCGGTCAGCGTGATGCTACGGGTACTGCGGTTGAACAGCCGTACGCCAAAGCGTTGCTCTAGGCGCGCAATGCTTTTGCCAATGGCTGAAGCCGACACGCCCATCAATCGCCCGGTGGCCACGAAGCTGCGGGTCTCGGCGACCGACACGAAAATCGTCAACGCATTCAAGCTGTCCAAGGTCACTCTCGCAGGCGGGCAGGGGATTACCCGCTACCTTACGCCATTACGGACAACAACGTCCGCAGACCGAGGAGTGGTCACCCACTTATTCCCGGCGTATCCGGCTCCTATCATCGGCGCTACCGTCCAACCACCGAGATCGCCGCCATGTCCGATTCAATGCACCGCTGGGAAATTTCCGCGTTTGGCCTGGAAAACCTCCAGCTCGCCACACGGCCACTGCCAACCCCTGAATACGGTGAGGTACTGGTCAAAGTTGATGCCGTGTCACTCAACTACCGCGACACCCAAGTCGTGGAGAACGGTATGACCGCCACCCTGGCATTCCCCTTCACCCCTGCCTCCGACATGGCGGGTACCGTGGTTGCGATTGGCCCGGGCGTCACGCGTTTTGCCGTCGGTGACAAGGTGATCTCCACCTACATTACCAACTGGATCGACGGCAATCCGCAAACCTGGGCGAAAATGCCAACCCAGGGCGGGCCGATCCAGGGCATGCTCGCCCAGTACGTAACCACACCTGCCGACTGGTGCGTGCGCGCGCCGAACAACCTCACGCCGGTGCAGGCCAGCACCTTGCCGATTGCGGCGTTGACGGCCTGGATGGCATTGATCGAGCTGGGGCATTTGCACGCCGGGCAAACCGTGGTGGTGCAAGGCACGGGCGGGGTGTCGTTGTTTGCCGTGCAGTTGGCCGCAGCCAGCGGGGCGAAGGTGATCGTCACCAGCAGCAGCGACGAGAAAATCGCCCAGGCAATCGCGCTCGGCGCCACCCATGGCATCAACCGCACCACGAACCCGGATTGGCACACCGACGTGTTGGCGCTGACCGACGGCCGTGGCGCCGATCACGTCTTGGAAATGGCCGGTGGCGATAACCTCGGGCGTTCCCTTCAAGCGGTAGTCCCCGGTGGGCGCGTGTCGATTATCGGCCTGCTGGAGTCCGATGAGCTGCGCACGCCGATCATGCCGCTGCTGGGCAGCCGTGCGTCCATCGTCGCGGTGGCCGTGGGCCCGCGCCGTGCGTTGGAAGACCTGGTGCGCATGATTGAACATCACGGCATAACGCCGGTGATCGATGCCACCTACGGGTTTGATCAAGTGCCCGCGGCCTTCGCCCACTTGAACCGTGGCGCCTTCGGCAAAGTGGTGGTGGACCTCGCCCTATGAGCACGCCGATCAAACCCATGAGCGTGATGCCCTTCATCATTCTGGGCCTGTTCGGGCTCTATACCCTGGAGTTGGGCGTGGTCGGTATCTTGCCGATGATCGTCGAGCGTTTCGGGGTGAGTGTGGCGCAGGCCGGCTTGCTCATGAGCCTGTTTGCCTTGATTGTCGCGCTGTGCGGGCCGTTTCTGGTGCTGGTGTTTTCGCGCTTTGATCGCAAGCACGTGCTGGTGGGCGCCTTGCTGTGTTTCTCACTGTGCAGCGTGCTGTCGGCGTATGCGCCGAATTACTCGACGTTAATGGCCTTGCGCGTGGTGCCGGCGATGCTGCATCCGGTGTTTTTCTCGGCCGCGTTCGCGGCGGCGGTGTCGTTGTACCCCAAGGAGCGCGCGACCCATGCCACCACCGTGGCGTTCATCGGCACCACCCTGGGCCTGGTCTTTGGTGTGCCCATCACGGCGTGGGTGGCGGGGCGATTTTCCTATGAGGCCTCGATTCTGTTTTGCGCGGCGGCAACCTTGTTGGCGGGTATCGGCCTGTTGTTGAAATTGCCGCGCCAGGTCACGGTGCCGCAGAGTTTTGCCAGCCAGCTGTCGATCCTGAAAAGCCCGGCCGTGTGGTTGGCGATAGTCGCCACGGTGCTGATCTTCACCAGCAAGTTTGCGGTGTACAGCTACGCGGCCGAATACCTGCGCAGCGAAACCGGCATGGACGCTGAGACCATCAGCCTGTTGCTGGTGATCTTTGGCGTCGGTGGTGTGTTGGGCAACTTGTTGGCCGGGCGAGCGTTGAGCAATCACTTGGTCAGAACCGTGGTGCTGTTTCCGATTCTGTTGAGCGCGGCCTACGGGGTGTTGCACAGCCTGGGCAGCGCCTCGGTGGGTTCGATGGCAGTCATCGTGGTGCTGTGGGGCGCGATTCATACCAGCGGCATGGTCATTTCGCAGATGTGGCTGGCCGAGACTGCACCCCAGGCGCAGTCCTTTGCCACCAGCTTGTATGTGTCGGCCGCGAATGCCGGGATCGCCCTGGGGTCATGGATCGGCGGGGTCTTCATCGACACCTACGGCTTGCCCGGCACCCTCGTCTGCGGGTTGCTGTTTGCCGGGTTATCGTTGCTGGTGATCGTGATCAAGGCGGTGCTGTACGGTCCGCGTCGATCAGCCGGCATGACCCTGGCGTAGTGCTGCGATAAACACCTGCAGCGCCGACGACATTTGCCGCTTGCTGGGGTAGTACAGGTAAAAGCTGGGGAAGGGTGTCGACCACGCTTCCAGCAGCGGCACCAGGGCGCCGCTGTCCAGCTCGGCCTTGAGCCATTCGCGAATCCACACGGTAATGCCCAGGCCGTCCACTGCCGATTGCAGCGCCACCGCGCAATCGCTCACCACCAGCGAGCCTTTGACGCTCAGCTCAAACGGCGTGCCGTCGTTGAAAAACCGCCATTTGTACAAGCCGCTCTCACCGGAGCGCCGCCAGTTCACGCAGCTGTGTTGCAGCAGGTCGGCCGGGGCTTGCGGGATACCGCGCTGATGCAGGTAGGCGGGCGAGGCGATCGCGATCTGGGTCAGCGGCTCGCTGAGCTTGAGGGCGATCATGTCCTGCTCGATAAACTCACCCAGGCGAATCGCCGCGTCGTAGCCCTGGGCGACGATGTCAGTCGTGCTGTCGTCGTTGGTCAGCTCCAGCTGGATGTCCGGGTACGCGGCCTGGAACGCCGGCAGGATCGGCTGGATAAAGTGCAGCATCGCCACCTGCGGCGCGCAGATGCGCAGAGTGCCGGTGGGCGTGTCGCGGTAGTGGTTGAGCGCTTCGAGGGCGGCATCCAGGTCATCGAAAATCACCCGCAGGCGTTCGGCCAACTGAGTGCCCGCCTCGGTGGTGGAGACGCTGCGCGTGGTGCGGTTGAGCAACCTGACGCCCAAACGCTCTTCCAGGCCCTTGATGGTCTGGCTCAACGCCGACGGCGAAACCCCCAGAGATTGCGCCGCCCGCGAGAAATTGCGCGTCTGGGCAACGGTGAAAAACGACTTGAGGTGGGGGAAATCCTGACTGCGCATTGTGTATGCGCTCCTTCACAATGTTTGAAGATGTTTCGATATTCTAAATAAACCCCACGGGTCGGACAATTCAGGCATGCGGCAATGTTGCCCAGGCCCGAGGAGTTCACCCCATGTCGTTTCCCGCCCGTTTTGACCTGTTGACCACGGCCCTGGCGCCGTTGCCCGATGACCAACGCCTGCTGCTGATCCGTGGCGGCACCGTGCTGACGATGGACGATGCCCTCGGTAACTTTGCCGAAGGCGATGTGCTGGTGCGCGGTACTCAAATCATAGCTGTCGGCCAGCACCTCGACGCCGAGGGCGCCCAGATCATCGACGCCAAAGGCATGATCGTCATGCCTGGCATGGTCGACACCCACCGGCATGCCTGGGAAGGCCAGCTGCGCCGTATCAACCCGGACTCGCCGAGCCTGGAAGACTACTGCAACGCCACGCACTTCTCGTTTGCCAAGTACTACCGGCCGCAAGACATGTACGTCGGCAACATGCTCACCGCGTTGGGCTGCATCAACGCCGGTATCACCACCATCATCGACAACTCCCACAACGCGCGCAGCGGTGCGCACTCCGATGCGGCCATTGAGGCCTTGCAGGATGCGGGTATCCGCGCCGTGCATGCGCCGGGCGCGCCGTTGTCCGGCACCTGGGCTTGCGACCAGTGGCCTCAGGACCTCGGCCGTTTGAAGGGCAAATACGCCACCGACCCCGACGCACTGGTGAGCCTGGCGATGATGGCGCAAATCGACCGCAGCCAGTGGGCCGTCGCCCGTGACCTGGGCTTGAGCATCGTCACCGAGTTTTTCGGCGCGGGCATGGCCAGTGAATTGGACGCCTTGCACCAGGAAGGCCTGTTGGGCCCGGACAATATCTTCAACCACTGCACCTGCCTGCCGGACCGTGGCTGGTCGTTGCTGCGTGACGCGGGTGTGAAGGTCAACGTGTGCCCACGCTCCGACGCCCACTACGGTCTGGAGGATGGTGTGTTCGCCTGGCAAAAAGCAGTGGACCACGGCATGAACCCTGGGCTAAGCGTCGACAACGAAAGCTCCTACGGCGGCGATATGTTTGGCGAAATGCGCGTGGCGTTCTACCTGCAACGCGCCGCTGCCCATAGCGCCCGCTTCCATGGCCAACCTGCGGCCCCGGCATTGGTCAACGCCCGCCAACTGCTCAAAGCCGCGACCCTTGACGGCGCCGCCTGTGCCGGGCTCGACGCAAAAATCGGCAGCCTCATTCCGGGCAAGCAAGCCGACATTCTGCTGATTCGCACTGACAACCTCGGTATCTATCCGTCGAACAACGCCCTGGGCACCGTGGTGCATGCGGCTGAACGCGGCGACATCGACACCGTGATCATCGCCGGCCGCCTGCGCAAACACGGTGGTGTGGTGCTAGGTGTGGACCGCGAACAGCTGGAACGCGCCACCGAAGAGTCCCGCGAGCACTTATTCAGCGCGGCTGGCTATCGCCCAGACCCGTTTGCCGAACACTTTTCCCCTCTGCCTGCCCTGTAAGAGGTATTTGTCATGGTCCTGATTTCCTTTGCGCTGGCTTTCCTGGCCGGCATCGCGATTGCGGTACAAGCGGCGGTCAACAGCCAATTGGCGGGAGCCATGACGGGAAACACGCTGGCGGCGGCGTTTTATTCATTCTTCACCGGCATGTTGGTGTTGGGGGTGATGGCATTGCTGCGTGGAGGCCTGACTGACGCCCTCAGCGTGATCCCCAGCCAACCGGGTTGGCGCCTGGTGGGCGGCGTGCTGGGTGCAGCGGCGATTTTCTGCACCGTGTGGCTGGCGCCGCGCATTGGCCTGGCCAACCTGTTGGTGCTGGTGATCGCCGGGCAATTGCTGTCGTCGCTGGCCATCGACCACTTTGGTTGGCTTGGCGCCGTGGTGCGGCCTGCCGCATCGATCAAAATGATCGGCGCGTCGGTGGTGGTGCTGGGGGTGGGCCTGACCTTGTTTGGCGAGCGCCTGCTCAGCCTGTTGCAACGCGGAGTATAAGGCGATGCGCAGGCTGCGGTTTGGCGTGTTGCTGCTCACGGGGTTGAGTGGCGTGGCTCACGCAGATTTTTTCAGCGATTCCCACGCCACGGTCGAGACGCGCAATGTGTACTTCAACCGGGATTTTCGGGATGGGCCGCAGCAATCCAAGCGCGATGAATGGGCGCAAGGGTTGATGCTCAAGTTCGAGTCGGGGTACACGCCGGGCATTGTCGGATTTGGCGTGGACCTGTTGGGCATGGTCGGCGTGCGCCTGGACTCCAGCCCCGACCGTGCCGGCAGCGGCCTGCTGCCGGTACGCTCTGACGGGCGGGCGGCCGCGAGCTATGGCAAGTTGGGCGTGACCGCCAAAGTCAACGTCGCGAGCACCGAACTGAAAGTGGGGTCGCTGATCCCGGCGTTACCGACCTTGCGGCCCAACGACGGGATGATTCTGCCGCAGTCATTCCAGGGCGCGCTGGTGACTTCACGGGCGTTCGCCGACACGCTGGTGACGGCGGTACAGTTGCAACAAGCCAAGGCGCGTAACGACACGAGTTATGAAGACATCACCCTCAACAACAAAAACAACCGGTTTGCCCGCAATGCGCCGGGCGATCACCTGAGCCTGGCCGGCTTTGATCGCACCCTGAATGAGCGGGTGAAGTTCAGCTATCACTATGCGCAGTTGAGCGACGTCTACAGCCAGCACTTTGTCGGGCTGGTGGCGGCGCAGCCTTTTGTGGCGGGCACGTTGAATACCGACGTGCGTTTTTTTTCCAGCACAGACCAGGGCGCGGCGCGCGGCGGGCCGATCGATAACCGGGCACTCAGCGCAATGCTCGGTTACGCCGTGGGCGCGCAGGCGTTCAGCGTGGGCTATCAGCGCATGGCCGGGCGCAGTGCGTTTCCCTATGTGGAAGGCAGTGATGCGTACCTGGTCAACTTCTCGCAGGTCGGCGATTTTGCCGAGGCCAACGAGCGTTCCTGGCAGGCGCGTTATGACCTGAATTTCGAGCGTCTGGGCGTGCCGGGGTTGAGCGTCATGAGCCGCTATATTTCGGGCAGTGAGGCCCCGGTCGGTGCGATGTCGGGCCAGGAATGGGAGCGCGACATCGAAGTGAAGTACGTCATCCAGAGCGGCACCTTTAAAAACCTGGCCTTGCGGGTACGTGACGCCACCTACCGTTCCTCGTTCAGTCGTGATGCGGATGAAGTACGCGTGCTGATCACGTACACGCGGGCCTTGTGGTGAAGGGCGGCTGGGCAGGATCATCAGCTCCTCAATCGTTGCGCGACCAGTGTCACTTATGAAGCGCCATTTGAAAGAATTGCTGCCGGGCGGTTGAAGCACATCTGGTTTCGTAGGCATCTGAAACGGCTACGAGGGAGTGGAATCAGCCTTCATGACTGACAGCTCCTGGCCGATAGCAGCCAACCAAATAAGCTCACGTACCCGCAGCCTCTGGCCGCAATGCGGACCAAAGCAGCGCCAACAATGTCAAAATATCGCTAGCAGCAGTGCCGTTACGTACCCCATCACAGCCTTCGGCAGCGGCTACGACGGTTCTGTGCGGCCGGCTGCTACAGAAGTGACGCTGATATGTCCGATATACACCTGTTGGTGCAAGCCTTCCCCCCGGTGGCGCTTTCAAGTCCGCCATCGCAGGCAAGCCTTGCTCCCACAGGTCCAACCTTGCTCCCACAGGCCCAGCAGCGCTCACCAAACCACCCTCAGCCCCCCAACCCACACGCCCGAGAACGGCAAATGGACTCAATCTGGATCCCGCTGGCTGTGTTCGGATGCCTGCTCTCAGCCTCTCTTCTGATGATGCACTGGAACCCCAAGCTCTCCGCCCGCCACCGCGACGAAGACACCCACACCGTGGTCCGGTTGGTGGCCAACATCTTCGTTGTCGTGACCTCGTTGGTCTTCGGCCTGATGATCAACTCCGCCAAGAACACTTTCGAGTCCATCGATGCGAATTTCCATGCCTACGCCACCAGCCTGATCATTTTCGACCGCACCTTGCGCACCTACGGTGACGCCACCCAGGAAACCCACAAACGCCTGGTGACGTATCTTGAGCAGGCGGTCGCCAACCCGTTTCGGGGTGATCAAGCCTTGCAGCATCAAAAAAGCCAGGCCGCGCAATACCTGGACGATGTCGGCAAGTCTTTGGCGGGTATCCGGCCGCCCGATCACTATCACGAGATCATGCTGCAAGACATTCGCCAGCATTACCGTGGGCTGATCGAGCAGCGCTGGCGGATTGTCGAGCAGTCGGAAGGGGCCATTCCGGGGCCGCTGATCGGGATGTTGGTGGCGTGGCTGATGTTGATTTTTGCAAGCTTTGGTTATCGCGCGCCGCGCAACCCCATGGTGATCGGGATGTTTACGGTGTCGTCGTTTCTGATCGCCGCGTCGATTTACCTGGTGCTGGACATGGACATTCCGTTCCACGGCCCCATCCAGATATCCGATGAGCCGCTGCGCCGGGCGCTGGCGGAAATGCAGCTTTAGCGAGCCTGCTGTCTTAAGGCCTCAGGCCGCAGGGGGTACCCCAAGCGCGGGGGCAGGCGTGCTTTATTGTGGCAGCACGCCCTGCAGTGGAGGCGCTGGATCATCCACGCATCACGGCACCTTCCAGTTCTGCGCCGCGCATCAAGGCATAACCAGGTCGCGCGGTTCAAGCGTCTCCGGCGCCTGGGCGAGCATCCCATTCAACTGCGCAAGAAACGCGGCCGTGTAGGGCGTGGCCAGATGCCGCTGGTGCGCCGGCGCGTCCGCCCAACGCTCGTACACCACAAACGCATTGGCGTCATCGCGTTGCTGGTACACATCAAACACCAGGCAGCCCTCGGCTTGTCGGGAAGGTTCGAGCACGCCCCGGATCGCCTCGACAAAACGCTGGCGCTGCGCCGGCTTGATGCTCAGGCGCACAAGCGTGTTGGTGGTATCGCCAGGGGTGGTGATGGTTTGGCTGGCCGGCGCGGGAAGGTCGGCGGCGGCTTGCAGGTGATACGGCGGGGTCGGTGCCTGCCCGCGGGCGACGAACACCCCCAACGCCAGGGCGCCCAGTATCAGGGCCACCCACCAGGCGGCCTTGCGTTTCTTCACGGCTTGATCCATTCGCAGCCCCCGTGGTGCCCTGTCAGCCTTGCGCGTCGGTGCGCCCGAACCATTCGGCCGCCGTGCGCCAGATACATACGCCCAAAAAGTACGCCGACATCAACAGCCACAGGGTCATCACCAAGGGGTTGATGGCGGGGTGGTCGTGCACCAGCGACAGGCTGCACAGCAACCAGATGGCGGTGACGGCGATGTTGATGGGCATGAAGCGGCGTACACGGAAGGGGTGCAAAAACTTCATGCGGGTCACGGTCAGCAGGGCCAGCACCACGATGGTCAGCAGCGTCCACCACGGGCCGGGCGCCAGGGTGTAGAGGCACAACGCGACCACGTTCCAGGCGGCGGGGAAGCCTTGGAAGTAGTTGTCGTTGCTTTTCATGTTGACGTTGCAAAAGCAGAACAGCGACGACACCAGCATGATCGAGGTGGCGACCAGGGCGGTGTACTCGGGCAGCGGGATGTAGCGGTAAATGAACAGCGCGGGGATGAACACGTAGGTCAGGTAGTCGATCACCAGGTCCAGCACCGAGCCATCGAAGTGCGGCAATACGGTTTGCACGTTCACCCGGCGCGCCAGGGAGCCATCGACCCCGTCGACGATCAGCGCCACGCCCAGCCACATCAGGCAGGCCTTGGGCTGGTTTTCGAACAGGGCCAGTGTCGCCAGGAAGGCGGTTACCACCCCAGTCGCGGTAAAACCATGGGCGCCCCAGGCTTTTAGCCGGGCCAGGTGCAAGGTCGAGATCACATTGCGTCTCCAGAAGGGGAAGGGCAGCGGTGTGCTGGCTGCATCTGTCGACCGGGCGAGGGCGGCAAGGTTCAGCGTCAGTGTTCTGAGGATAGGCAATGGGTGGCGGTTGATGGGCTGAATGTTTGAATTTGGTGGCGCGAATCAGCAGCCCGTAGACAGAGCGGCGTGCAGAACTTATAGTTTTTAGCCTATTCATTAGGGCGCTATCTAAATGTCTGCTGTCGCTCCGCTGCGCCCTCGGGCGCCCCTTTGGTTGTTGGTGCTGATTACCCTGAGCGGCACGCTGGCGATGCACCTGTTTGTGCCTGCGCTACCGGCTGCCGCCTTGGCGCTGGGGGTAGACAGCGCCGCGATGCAGCGCACCATCAGTATCTACATCCTGGGCCTTGCGTTCGGGCAATTGGCCTATGGGCCGCTGTCCGATGGCCTGGGGCGCCGGCCGTTACTGCTGGTGGGCTTGAGCCTGTACACCGTGGCAGGTTTTTGCGCAGCTTTCGCCGGTGATCTGCATACCTTGGTGCTGGCGCGTTTGGTGCAGGCCCTCGGTGGCTGTGCTGGGTTGGCGTTGGGGCGGGCGATTGCACGCGACGGCGCAAAACTTGAGGACGCGGTGCGCGACCTGGCCATGTTGAACCTTATGATGATGATCGGCCCCGGTTTTGCCCCGTTGATCGGGTCGTTGATCAGCGAACATTTGGGGTGGCGGGCGATTTTTCTGGTGTTGGCCAGCCTGGGCGCGCTCACCCTGGCGTTTACCGCCTGGCTGCTGCCGGAAACCTCTACTCCCAATGGGCAGGTCAGCGCCCGGGCCCTGTGCCGTGACTATGCGCAGTTGCTGCGTTCGCCGGTGTTTCTTGGCTACGCCACGGGAGGCGCCTGCATGACCACGGCCATCTATGCCTTTATCGCGGCCGCGCCCTTTATCATCGGCACTCAATTGCACCGGCCATTGAGTGAGGTTGGTATTTACCTGGGCTTGCTGATTGTTGGCATGTCGCTGGGTAACGCGTTGACCCGCCAATTGATCCGCACGGTATCGGTGGATCGGCTGTTGATGACAGGGGCTTGCCTGTGCCTGTGCAGCGCTGTGTTCCTGTTCGGGGTGATTGTGTCCGGCTATGCCTCTGTCGCCTGGATCATCGGCCCGGTCTGCCTGTTTGCCATGGGTGCAGGCCTGGCTAGCCCGGCGGCGCTGAGCCGCACGTTAAGCGTGGACGCCCACCTGATGGGCTCGGCGGCCGGGCTCTATGGCTTTCTGCAGATGGCGGTAGGGGCGTTGTGCACCTTCGCCGTGGGTTTTGGGCGCGACCCGGCGCTCGCGGCCGCCTCGGTACTGGCCACCTCGGCGCTGGTTGGGCTGTTGGGCTTAACCGTGGGGCGGTGGGCGATGCGCAGTCGCGAGGTGCCTGCCCAGGCCATGGCTTGATCGAGCCCCATAAGCAGAACCGCTCGCTGCATCACGATTTCGCAGTCCCAGCCTTGCGCGCATCCCGTTAGCCTTACGCTTTACTGATAAAAACAAAGGGTTATCGCCATGCGCCTGGGTTGGTATTCGGCACTCACGCCGCCAGAAAAACGCACGTATTGGGCCTGTTTCGGCGGTTTCACGCTCGACTCAATGGACTCCACTATTTACGCCCTGATGATGCCGGTACTGATGACGGTGCTTGCCTTGAGCAAGTCCGACGCCGGTTTGCTGGGGTCCGTATCCTTGATCGGCAGCGCCTTGGGCGGCTGGGGGGCGGGCCTGTTGGCCGACCGTTATGGCCGGGTCAAGGTGATGCAGGGCACGGTGTTGTGGGTGGCGGCGTTCACCTGCCTGGCGGGGCTGTGCAGCAGTTTCTGGGAATTTTTGCCGGTACGCTTTCTGCAGGGCATTGGCTACGGCGGCGAGGCGGTGGTGGGTGCGGTGCTGATCAGCGAGGCCATTGCGCCGGCCTTGCGTGGCCGTGTGGCCGCCTCGGTGCAAAGTGGCTATGCGGTGGGCTATGCGATTTCCCTGACCCTGATGCCGGTGGTGTTTGCCTGGCTGCCGGAAGACATTGCCTGGCGTGCGTTCTTTGCCATTGGCTTGCTGCCGGCGTTTCTGATCTGGTTTATCCGCCGCCTGGTGCCGGAGTCCCAAGCGTTCACCCAAGCCAAACGCCCCCCGAAAAAGATCGACCTGCGGGAAATTTTTGGCCGTGATCATCGGCGCGTGACCTTGATCAGCACGATCCTGGCCAGCGGTATTTTTGGTGGCGCCTACATCATGATCACCTGGTTGCCGACCTACATGCGCATGGTGCTGAACCTGCCGGTGGCGTCGACTTCGGGTTACCTGGCGGTGAACATCGTCGGTTCGCTGCTGGGGCCGTTCATCTATGGGCGCATCAGTGACCGCATCAGCCGCGGCAAGGCGTTCATGCTGTTTTTGCTGTGCCAGGCCTGCGTGGTGGCGGTGTACACCTTTGCCCCCATCAACATGGCCGTGACCCTGGGCCTGGGCCTACTGCTGGGGGCCTTCCAGGGCGGCCTGGCCTCTGGGTTGCCGGTGGCCTTCGCCGAACTCTACCCCACGCGCATGCGGGCCAATGGCGCGGGGTTTTGCACCAGCTTTGGCCGCGGCTTTGGTTCGATCATGCCCGCCGCCGTGGGCTTTGCGTCCACCAGCATGGGACTGCCGACGGCCATGGGCGTGTTCGCCATCAGCTCGTATGCCATCGCCTTTGCCGCAGCGCTGTGCCTGCCGGATGCCACGGGCGCCGACATGATGGTCGAACCGTCGCAGGTGGGCGAGCAGGGCAGTGGGGCAGCGGTAGGCCAGCGGGCCGTGCACCTGTGAGGCTCTAATCCCCCATCAAGCCTGCAACCGTCTGCCGGCAGACCTGGCGTGACTGCTCCAGTACCTGGCGCTGCCACTGTGGCGTCTGCACGTAGAACGCCTCCAGCATCTGTTGCTTGATCTGGCGCCGTTGCTCGGGGCTGGCTTGTGGGGTGCGTTGCAGCCATTGCTCGGCGCGCAGCGCCTTAAGCACCAGTGGGCCGGGCAGCGTGCCGTACTCCAGGGTCAGGCCGTTGTACTGCGCGTTCGGGCACTCCTGGATCACGGCCATGTCCAGTGTGCCGCTCAGGTGCGCCGAGGTCGAGCTGCCGTCAAAGCTGTTGGTTACCCCCGGCCCCCACCATTGTTCGGCGCGGGCCAGGCCTTCGGCGGTTTCGGCGCCCTTGTAGATGCGCTCGCCAACCCCCTGCGGGCCAAGCCCGGTGTGCACATCGATCCAGCCGATGCGTTGGCACTGTTGCCCATGCTCGCGAAGGATGGCGCGTACTTGATGGTTGCTCCAGGTGGGCTCGGTGCCGCTGAAAAACAGCCCGTCGGGGTGGCTGTGCTGGCCTTTGGAGATGGCCGACTGCAAGCTCCTGTGCCCTTGGCGGACGACAAACAGCAGCAACTGCAGGGTGTTGGCCATGCTCGCCGGCCAACGCGGCGGCACCAACACGTCGGCCAGCGCCTGGTAGCCCGGGTTGTCGGGCAGTGGTTGGGTGAAGTCGAGGAAGTTGCGGTTCAGGTCGACGTTCTCGTGGGTTACCCGGCGCAGCCAACTGAAGCCATAGGGGTTCAGGGCATGGATATACAACACCGCCAGGTCCGGTTGGTCGGTCAGTGCCATCCAGCTGTCGTCGTTGAGCAGGTCCAGTTGCACCGCCGATCCGCAGTAGCCTTCCACGCCATGGCAACCGCTGCTCACCACCATCAACTGGCGAGCATCGGCTGGCCCCGTGCGGCACACATCGATGGCCAGGGCTTCCTGGTCGCGGCCCTTGAGCGGGTGGGGGGAGGACTGCACGGCCAGGCCGCGGCGGGCACAGGCTTCGAGGAATTGTTGGCGCGCCTGTACGTAGCGCTCGGAAAACACTGAGAGGTCCATGGGGTATTCCTGAGGGTGAAAGGGGGCCGTCACCCTGCGTTACACCGCAGGGCTTGGAGGTGGGTTAGAGAGGGGGGCTGGTTGTCAGTGCGCGCCGAGGGGCGTGCGGGCAAGCAAGCGCTGGCGGGTGGCCGCCGGGTTGATGAGGTACAGCCCCAGGGCGGCGCACACCACGGTAGCCAGGCCGATGCCGTGCACGGTGGTTTCGAAGCCGCGGGCGATATCACCGTTCAGCAGCGTGACCAACTTGCCCACCAGCCAAGGGGCGAGCATGCCGGAAAGGGTCATGCTGCCCACGTGAATCGCCAGCATCGCGCCGCGCTGGCGGCTCGGTGAAATGTGCGAGGTGATGGTCATGCCGAAGGCGAACACGCCATTGAGCAGCACGCAACCGAGCACATACAGGCCCAGTTTGCCCGCCAGGCCCGTGAGCAGCGTGCCCATGGCGCAGAACGCCAAGCCACCGACGATGCAGCAGGCCATGGGCGGCAGCACCAGGCTGCGCTGCAGGCTCACGCCGCGCTTGAGCAGGCGTTGCGACAGCGCCGACACCAGCAGGTTGAGCACGATGATGCCAAAGGTCGCGACAAACATCAGGTAGCCGGTTTGCATCGGGCTCAGGCCCAGGCCTTTTTGCAGGTACACCGCCGACCAACTGAACGACAGCGCGTTGGGCAGGTAGGCCAGAAAGCACATCAACGAAATCCAGACGAAGGTGCGATTGAGCAGCAGGTGGCGGTACTTCAACGGCGCCTCTTGGGGGCTCGCCGTAGCCGTGCTGGCGTGGTTGCCCTCGGCACCAAACAGCAACCACGCCAACACCCAGGCCAGGCTCAACCCGGCCAGGGCCAGGTAGGCCAGGCGCCAGCCGAAGTGGCTGATGAGGTAGGGCAGGGCAATGGCGCCGAGCAGGCCGCCCAGCATGATCGAGACCTGGATCAACGACGCCGGCAGCACCTGCTCGCGCGGCCCGTACCACTTGAAGCTGGCGTGCTGGGTAACGGCCGTGCCGGGCCCGCAGCCGGCGCCCAGCAGCAAGCGGCTGAAGGTAAGCGCGCCCAGGCTGTTGGCGGTGGTCACCAGCAATTGCGCACTGGTCCATACCAGCGCCATCACGGTCAGTATCCAGCGGGCCGGGAAGCGGTTGGCGACAAAGCCCACGGCAATGCCCGACAGCGAGTACAGGAAGAAAAACGCGCTGCCGACAAAACCGAACTGCTCGGGGCTCAGCTTCAGTTCATCGATGATCTGCACGCCAGCAAAAGCGAAGATGGTCTTGTCCAGCACGCTGATGACCATGACCGCCATCAGCAGGGCAATCACCAGGCGGCGGTTTTGGGGGGCGGGTGAAGGCATGTGGGTTCCTTGTCCGATGCGCTAACGTAGGCCCGTAGCATGCCCCAGCCCCGCAGCGCTGAATAATCACCTCTGCGCATGCTTATCAAGGCTGGTTATCAAGCCTTACGTCGCTACGGTCGATGCCGGGGCCTTGAGGGTGTGCGGGCCGGTGTACACGTAGATCAACTCGTCGGCCAGGGCCTTGGCTTCGCGGGTCATCAACTCCTGGTCGCGGCACACCAGGGAGATGTTCATGGGCGGCACGGGTTCGGCGATGTCGAGGATGTCCAGGGTCTGCATCATCATTTGCGTGCGCTCCAGGATACGCAGCGACCAGTAGCTGATGGCGTCGCTGGTAGCGGCCAGCTCCGCGAACAGCACCACCGAGGCACACTCGATGACGTTCTCTGGCCACGCCACGCCATTGTCCTTGAACATCGTGCCTACTTTGGATTGCTCCAAGGAGTCTTGCAGCAGCCAGTCCTGTTCGCGCAATTGTGCCAACGAGGTGGCATTGCGCAGCGGGTGGCCCTTGCGCACGGCCAGTACGGTAGGCTGCGCATACAGTTCTTGCCAGTGGAAACCGTCGGTGCGGGTGGCAGGCAGGGAGGTCAGGGCCATGTCGAGCAAGCCCTCGCGCAGGCCTTCCATCAGTTTGGAAGGCCGCAGTTCGTGGATCTGGATGTGCACCTTGGGGTAACGCTTGCGGTAACGGTTGAGGCTGTCGACAAACTGCACGCCTGGGGTGACCGGTGACACCCCGATCGACAACTTGCCGTCCATCACGCCCTTGAGCGTGTCGATTTCTTCCCGCGCGCGGCGCACTTCTTCAAGGATCATACGGGCGCGGCGTACCAGCCGTTCACCGTACTCGGTGGCAGTGATGCCACGGTTGGAACGCACCAGCAACGGCACGCCCAGCTCGGCTTCCAGCTCCTTGATGCCTTTGGACAGGGCCGGCTGGGAGATGTGCAACAGGCGCGAAGCTTCCTGAATGCTGCCGCTTTCGCAGATGGAAACCAGGGCGCGCAGCTGATGAAGCTTCATGGGGTAATGACCAACGTAAGAATGTGAGTGCTTGAATTCAAAGCAAAATTTGGGCCCTCTAGGGCATTCAGGAACAACTCTGCCTGTAGGAGCGGATTTATCCGCGAAAAGTACGCCACGTAAAACCTGATACACCGCAGCGTTCTTTTCGCGGATAAATCCGCTCCTACACCGTGGGGCTTGAGATCAGCGAATCCCGGTCACGCGCAGCGCCGAGGGTGTGAACTCTTTGCGGCTGACCGGCACGTTGAACGTGTAGCTGTTCTTCTCTTCGTTGCGCAGCGAGTTCACCGCGTAGCGCCCCGACAGGATGTCGTAATGGGTTTCGGCGGCGAAGGAGGGCACCTTCACGTCGTAGAAGAAACTGGCGTGGCCTTCGGATACCCGCCACAGCGCGCCGCGGCCATCGTAGGCGTCGGCTTCGGCGCCCTGCCAGCTGTCCTCGTCGATGTAGATGTCACGCCGCGAATAAATGTGCCGCTCGCCTGGCTTGAGCGTGGCCTGCAGGTGCCACACCCGGTGCAGTTCGTAGCGGGTGTCGTCCTGGTTGATGTGGCCGGCCTGGATGATGTCGGTGTACTTGAGCTTCGGCGATTCCAGGCGGTAGCTGTTGTAGGGGATGTACAACTCCTGCTTGCCCACCAGTTTCCAATCGAAACGGTCGGGTGCGCCATTGAACAGGTCAAAATCGTCCAGGGTACGCATGCCCTCGGCCGCCGGGCTGTCGTAGGCGATTTGCGGGGCGCGGCGCACGCGGCGCTGGCCGGCGTTGTACTGCCAGGCCATGCGCGGTTCCTTGACCTGGTTGACGGTGTCGTGCACCAGCAACACGCCGCCGGCCATGCGTGCCGGTGATAGGAACTCCTCGCGGTAGAAGCTCAGGATGTTGGCCATTTCTTCCGGCTGGTAGTCGCTCAGACCGGTGGGGTACGCCAGTTCCTGCTTGACCACGTTAGGCGTGAAGCTGCCATTGGTTTGCGGCGAGGCCTGCATCACGATGCGCTTGAGGGTGTCACCGCGGTAGCGGCCGATCAGGTTCCAGATCACTTCCAGGCCATCCTTGGGGATCGGAAAAGGCACCGCACCCGGGTGGTAGTGTTCCAGGCCGTTGCCGCCTTCGACCAGGGTGGTGTCGGTGGCATTGAGTTTGGTCGCGGCCAGGCTTTTGTCCGGCAAGCTGACACTGCGGTGCGTGGTGTACACCGGTATGCGGTAAGTGTCCGGGTAGCGGGTAAACATCGCCAGTTGGCCCGGGGTGAGTTTGCTTTTGTACTGCTCGGCGTTTTTCGCGGTAATCACCAGCAGCGGCTTTTCTCCGGCAAAAGGGTCGGGCAAAAAGCCGTCGGCATCCATCTTGCCCGCCGTGGTCGGCAGCCCGCCGGTCCAGGCCGGAATGCTGCCATCGGCATTGCCGGCTTTTTGCGCGCCCACCGGCGTCAGGTCGGCGCCAAGGCGCGCCGCCTGGTCGGCGGGCACGGCGGCCAGCACGTGGCCGGCGAGCAGGCTCAGGGTCAGGCAGCCTATTTTCATCAGATGCGGGTGTGTCATGTAAACCTCGTGGGGCAGGGCTTAGAAACTCACGCCAAAACTCATGGCGACAAAGTCACGGTCGGTGGTGGTGTTGTAGTCGCCGCCAAAGTAGTTGGTGTAACTCAGGCTGGCGGTGTATTTGGACAGGTAGTCGGCGTCCACGCCCAGGCTCACCGCCTTGCTGCCTTCGGTGAAGGTCGGGCCGTTGCCGCGCACGTCATGGGAGAACGACAGGTTGGGCTTGAGGTTCACCCCCAGGAAGGCGTCGTTGTATTCCAGCGTGGCGCGCAACCGGTAGCCCCAGGAGATCGGCGTGTAAAAGCCTTTGTCGTTGCATTCGCTGGGGTTGGCCGAGTTCAGCACCGCGCAGATCTGGTTGCCCGACACCCCGCCCAGCAGGGCAGCGGTACCGGCGCTGGCCAGTTCGCCGCTGCCATACACGCTGCTGCGGCCAAAGCGCAGGTCCGAGCCATCGGTGCTGCCCAGGCCGCCGATGTGGGCGACCCCGGCTTCACCGATCAAGCTCAGGCGGTCGGCGCGCAGCACTTGGTCAAAGGTGCGTATCGCCGTCATTTGCGCCTGGGTGTAAGGCATGCGTTTGTAGCCCTGGATGGTCGAGCCATAGGCCGAACTGGCCCAGCCGGTACTGAACACCGGCAGCCCGGCATTGACCAACGCGCTGGTGGCGGCCGAGCCCAGGGTGGCGGCGGTGGACACGTCGCTGCTGTTGAGCGACATCGGCATGTTGGGCCGGTAGCTGATCTCGCCCGACACCGCCGTGGCGCCGATGTTGGTGGCAAAGCTGATGCCGTACAGGTGGATGTCTTCCGGGTACACGATGTAGTAGCGCGCAGTGCTCACGCCGCCCTGGCCGGACAAGCCGCCGACCGGATCTTTCAGCGCGCCGCTGCCCACCACCCAGCTGCTTTCCGGGGTGCGGCTGTGGTAATTGAGTGCATAGAATCCGAACTCGGTTTCGTTGAGTTCCGGCACGGTCCAGCGCAGCGCCACGCCGTACTGGCCGCTATCGCGGGCGTCCTGGTCGGCCAAGCGTGGCACGTAGCCGTAGGTGCTGGCGTTGCGATCCAGATCGCTGCCGTTGACCGCCATGCCGGTGTCGCAGCCTTGCGCCGCAACGTCGCTGCCGAAAAACGTGCCGCAATTGTCCAGCACGGTTTTTTGCCAGGTGAGTTGGTAAAAGGCCTCGGCCGAAAGGTTGTCACTCAGGCCTTGGCTGACGTAGAGCATGTTGACCGGGATTAGCCCTTCCTTGATCTCGGAGCCGGGGCGGCGCAAGGCGGCGACGTCGGCGGGGTTGATGCTGTTGATCGAGTTGCCGATGAAGGTGCTCTCGCCCCAACTGACCACCTGCTTGCCGGCGCGCACACTGCCAGGCAGGTCGCCGATGCTGTAGTTGTGGTACACGAAGGCGTCGAGAAACTGCGCGCCGCTGGCCTTGGCGGACTGGTCGCGGCCGCTGTCATCGATGTCGTAAAGGTGCTGGCTGCCGTCCTTGAGCTCGAAGTCGTACCAGTACTTGGCCCTTACGAACACGCCGCTGTCGCCGTATTTGAGCTCCAGGTCGTGCACGCCCTTGAAGATTTTCGAAAATGCCTCGCCCTTGTGGAAGTTCAGGCGCCCGTCGTCTGAGGTGCGGCTGGACGCGGTACCGCCGTTGGCCACGCCGATAAAAGCCTTGTCCGGGTTGCTGGTGCCCCAGCTGGCGCCAATGGACAATGATGAATCGAATCGCCCCTCGATCTCCCCAATATTGAAGTCTGCGGCATAGGCCGGCAGCGCGGTTGCCAGTGCGACTGCCATTGCCAGGCGTTGGGGATACATAGTCCCCGTACCTTTTGTACTTTCCATGGTGCTCTCCGCCAATAACCTGCATGTCATAGACGCGCGGGCCGTTAGCCCGCCGGCCGGTTTCAGTTGCCACCTGTGGTCCAGGTTCTGGCGCATGGTAGGGAGCTGTGGGGGTTCTGCCTTCTAGGAAATTCTTATGCCTATAGCCAAACGTGAAGTGAGGATTTTTGCCTGCCTCATCCTGGGTCAAGCATGGCCGGTGCGCCCTATGCCGGAGCGCGCCCGGGGGCTGCCATTACCAGGGCGCATAGCCATGAATTATTGCTAGAGGCGCAAATAAGGCGGCTCCCTAGAATGGCCTTTCGCGTCGCACTCAGGCAGGGCGGCAGGGTTAGATATGCCAGGACATTCATTGATGTTATCCAACGCTTTACCTCTGCTCGGCGTGTTGGCCGTGCTGGGCATGCCACCGGCCGTGCAGGCCGACCAGGCGGTGCCGACGGTGGCCCGGGCCACCGCCAGCCTGATGATCGATGCGGTGAACACCGGTGCGCGCCTGGTGGTGGTCGGCGATCACGGGCGCATCCTGTATTCCGACGACCAGGGCCATGCGTGGCGCCAGGCGCAGGTGCCCAGCCAGCAATTGCTGACGGCGGTGTACTTTGCCGATGCGTTGCATGGCTGGGCCGTAGGCCACGACGCGCAGGTGCTGGCCACGGTGGATGGGGGCCTGACCTGGACCTTGCAGTACCAAGACCCCCAACGCCAATCGCCCTTGTTGGGCGTGTGGTTCAAGGATGCACGGCAGGGCCTGGCGGTGGGGGCCTATGGCCTGCTGCTGGCCACGGCTGACGGCGGCCAGCACTGGCAGGATGTGAGTGCACGGGTCGACAACCCGGACCAGTTGCATTTCAACGCCATCACCGCCCTCGGCGATGCCCAAGTGTTTATCGTCGGCGAGCAGGGCAGCCTGTTTCGCTCCGTTGACCAGGGCGAGCACTGGCAACGCCTGTCTGTGCCTTACAACGGCAGCCTGTTTGGCGTGGTCGCCACCGGCCAGCCGCACACCCTGTTGGCCTATGGTTTGCGTGGGCACCTGCTGCGCTCCAGCGACAGTGGCGACAGCTGGCAAACCCTGACGCTTGCCGGTGAGCGCGGGCCGCTGGAGTTTGGCCTGGCCAAGGCCACCTTGCTCGACAACGGCGCGCTGGTAATCGTGGGCAACGGCGGCACGGTGCTGCGCAGCGATGACCATGGGCTGACCTTCAACCGCGTCAGCCGCGCAGACCGCCAAGCCTTGGCAGGCGTGGCGTCGGTGGGTAGCGATCGGTTGATCCTGGCGGGGCAGGGCGGTGTGCGCCTGGCTTGCGGCAATGGCAGCGAGGTGACCCAGCCATGAGCCGCCACGAAAAAATATCGCTCAGCCAACCGGCCAAGGCCACCTTCCTTGAACGCCTGATCTTCAGCAATCGCCCCTGGGTGATCCTGATCTGCCTGTTGGTCAGCTGTTTCCTGTTCTACCAGGCCACGCTGATCCGCCCCTCCACCAGCTTCGAGAAAATGATCCCGCTCAAGCACCCCTTCATCGAGAAGATGATGGAGCACCGCAACGACCTGGCCAACCTGGGCAACACCGTGCGTATTTCGGTGGAAGCGGTGAACGGCGACATCTTCAACAAGGACTACATGGAGACCTTGCGCCAGATCCACGACGAGGCGTTCTACATCCCCGGCGTTGACCGCTCGGGCATGAAGTCGCTGTGGAGCCCCAGCGTGCGCTGGACCGAGGTGACCGAGGACGGTTTCGCCGGTGGCGAGGTCATCCCGCAAAGCTACGACGGTTCGCCCGACAGCCTGGAGCTGTTGCGCAACAACATCCTCAAGTCCGGCCAGGTGGGGCGGCTGGTGTCCAACGACTTCAAGTCGAGCATCATCGAGTTCCCGCTGCTGGAGACCTACCCCAACCCCGATGACCAGGGCAAACTGGAACACCTGGACTACCAGAAGTTTTCCCACAGCCTGGAAGAAAAGATCCGCAGCAAGTTCGAGGCGCAAAACCCCAACATCAAGGTGCACATCGTCGGTTTCGCCAAGAAGGTCGGTGACCTGATCGACGGTTTGATCATGGTGGTGATGTTCTTCGGCGTCGCCTTCGTGATCACCCTGGTGCTGCTGTACTGGTTCACTCACTGCATCCGCAGCACCGTCGCGGTGTTGAGCACCACCCTGGTGGCGGTGGTCTGGCAGCTGGGGCTGATGCACTTTTTCGGCTTTGGGCTGGACCCGTATTCGATGCTGGTGCCGTTTTTGATCTTCGCCATCGGCATCTCCCACGGCGTGCAGAAAATCAACGGCATCGCCTTGCAGTCCAGCGATGCCGACAACGCCCTGACCGCCGCGCGGCGTACTTTCCGGCAGCTGTTTTTGCCGGGCATGATCGCCATCCTGGCCGATGCCGTGGGCTTTATCACCCTGCTGATCATCGACATCGGCGTGATCCGCGAGCTGGCGATCGGCGCCTCCATCGGCGTGGCGGTGATCGTGTTCACCAACCTGATCTTGCTGCCGGTGGCGATCTCCTACGTGGGCATCAGCAAGCGCGCCATCGAGCGCAGCAAAAAGGACGCGGTGCGCGAGCATCCGTTCTGGCGTGCGCTGTCCAACTTCGCCAGCCCCAAGGTGGCGCCGGTGTCGGTGGTGTTGGCGCTGCTGGCCCTGGGCGGTGGCCTGTGGTACGGCCACAACCTGAAGATCGGCGACCTGGACCAAGGCGCGCCGGAGCTGCGCCCCGACTCGCGCTACAACCTGGACAACCAGTTCATCATCAATAACTACGCCACCAGCTCCGACGTGTTGGTGGTCATGGTGAAAACCAAGGCCGAGGGCTGCTCGGCCTACGACACCATGGCGCCGATCGACGAACTGATGTGGAAGATGAACAACACCCAGGGCGTGCAGTCGGCGATCTCCCTGGTGACCTTCTCCAAACAGATGATCAAGGGCATGAACGAGGGCAACCTGAAATGGGAAACCCTGTCGCGCAACCCCGACGTGCTCAACAGCTCCATCGCCCGCGCCGACGGCCTGTACAACGGTGACTGCTCGCTGGCACCGGTGCTGATCTTCCTCAACGACCACAAGGCCGAAACCCTGGACCGCGCCGTGACGGCGGTCAAGGACTTCGCCAAGACCCACGACCACGAAGGCCTGGAGTTCCAACTGGCGGCGGGCAACGCCGGCATCGAGGCGGCTACCAACGAGGTGATCAAGACCAGCGAACTGACCATCCTGGTCCTGGTGTACATCTGCGTGGCGGTGATGTGCATGATCACCTTCCGCTCGTTCGCCGCCACCTTGTGCATCGTGCTGCCGCTGGTGCTGACCTCGGTGCTGGGCAACGCGCTGATGGCCTTCATGGGCATCGGCGTCAAGGTCGCGACCTTGCCGGTGGTGGCCCTGGGCGTGGGTATCGGCGTGGACTACGGCATCTACATCTACAGCCGCCTGGAAAGCTTTTTGCGGGCCGGGCTACCGCTGCAAGAGGCTTACTACCAGACCCTGAAATCCACCGGCAAGGCGGTGCTGTTCACCGGCCTGTGCCTGGCGATCGGGGTGTGCACCTGGATCTTCTCGGCCATCAAGTTCCAGGCCGACATGGGCCTGATGCTGACCTTCATGCTGCTGTGGAACATGTTCGGTGCGCTGTGGCTGCTACCGGCGCTGGCGCGGTTCCTGATCAAGCCGGAGAAAATGGCCGGCAAACAGAGCAAGTCGCTGTTCGCCCATTGATCGGTTTCGCGGATTCATCCGCGAAGCCCGCGCCACGGAATGCCTGATTCACCGTGTTGGCCTATCGCAAGCAAGCTTGCTCCCACATTGCCTGCAACTGTGGGAGCAAGCTTGCTTGCGAATGGACGCCAGAAAACCCCAGCCACACTATTTGTCTGTAGGAGCGGATTCATCCGCGAAGCCCGCGCCGCAGAATGCCTGATTCACCGTGGTGGCCTTTCGCAAGCAAGCTTGCTCCCACATTGGCTGCAACTGTGGGAGCAACTGTGGGAGCAAGCTTGCTTGCGAATTGGCCAGGAACTAAAAATCGTGCGCGACAACATGCCCTTCGGCAGGCCAGCGGGCAATCATGACCGTTTGCTCGACTACAGCACGGCTGTCACCGGCGGGCTGTTTTTCGTGCCGTCGGCCGATCTGTTGGAGGCCCTGGCCGATCATCAGCCCTAGTCATCAGGAGCAGCGGGCAGGGCGCACGGGCGCTTTGCAACGATATACTGCGCGCCTTCAGTTGTGTCCGGGAAACGCCATGCGCCAGGTTTTATTGATCGTCGATGTCCAAGCCACCTTCAACCCGCCCGAGTGGCTGGTGGATGGGGTGCGGGCGTTTTCGGCGAGGATTCCGACCATCGCTTCGGTCGAACTCCACGATGAACGGGTTACCCCGTTTGAGCGGCAACTCGGTTGGCACCCCGCGGCCGAGGACGAAAGCCTGGTGGAGGCCGACCAGGTATTCATCAAGCACGGCTACGGGCAAACCGCCGAAGCCCTCGCGTACATCAAGCAGTTGGGTGTCGAGCGTGTGCTGGTGTGCGGCATGCAGACCGAAACCTGCGTGCTGGCCGCAGGTTTCGCGCTGTTCGATGCCGGGCTTGCGCCGACGCTGGTCACCGACCTTACGGTGGGCTCGTCCCTGGACCGCTCGGGGCAGTTGGGGATCGACCTGTGGAAGCACCATTTTCGTCAGGTCACGACCCGTGCCCAAGTGCTGGCCGAATTGGCGGCCTGAAGGCCAGGCACGCCGGGTGACTGTCGAGGGTGCAAGGCCCCGTGTGACACCGCAGGCGTCAACGGCTCATGGCCGCGCGGGCCGCTTCGATCTTGGCCTTGACCGCATCCAGGTTGAAGCTCGCGCCTTTTTGCATCGGCGGGTACTCGACGGCGGTTTCCGCTAGCTTGACCACTTGCTGTTGAACAAACACAAAGCGCCAGAACTGAAACTTGAACCACTCAAAGTAAGACAGCGAACCACTGGCCGCCATGTTCTCCGGCCAGCCGGCACGTTCGTAAGGATCGAGCCGCAGGTTGGTCAGCACCGGCATGTCCAACGTGACTTTGGCACCCAGCCAGCCATCGGGCTGGTCGATGAACCGATACTTGAAGTCGTCGATACGAATGGCCCCCAAGGCGCTTTCACCGAAGTAGAAGATCTCGTGGCGGTTGGAGGGGCCCTTGCCGGTGATCATCGGCGTTTGGTCGTAGCCGTCCAGGTGCACCTTGTAGGTGGTGTCACCCAGTTGCTTGCCCTTGAGCAGTTGAGCCGTAATGTCTGGGTTGCCGGCGGCGGTCAGGAAGGTGGGGAACCAATCCATGCCCGACATGATGCCGTTGGCAATGGTATTGGCGGGTACAGTGCCCGGCCAGCGGATAATAGCCGGTACACGGAAGCCGCCTTCCATCACGGTGCCTTTGCCCATGGCAAACGGGGTGGCGCCACCGTCGGGCCAGGTGAAGTTTTCCGCGCCGTTGTCGGTAGTGAATACCACGATGGTATTGTCATCCATGCCCTCTTTTTTCAACTTGGCCATGACCTCGCCGACAATATCGTCAAGTTGCGCCATGCCGGCTTCCTGTTCCGACCAGCCATTTTCCGAATTGCGCAGTGCTTCATATTTATCGGACAGGTGGGTCACGATATGCATGCGGGTCGGGTTTAACCAGACAAAGAACGGTTTGTTGTCGTGTTTCGCTTTGTCGATAAAACCAAAGGCCTTATCGCGAATTTCATCGTCCACGGTTTTCATGCGCTCGGGGTACAGCGTGCCGGCGTCTTCTATTTTCTGTTTGCCTACTTTGCCCCAACGCGGCATATCGGTGGCGTCATCGGTGGTGGTCGCCCAACTGTGTACCATGTTGCGTGGGCCGACCGTATTCAATAATTCCTGCGGATAATTAGGGTGCGACGGGTCTTCCATGGCGTCCAGGTGGTAGAGATAACCAAAGAACTCATCGAAGCCGTGCACCGTGGGCAAGAACTGGTTGAGGTCGCCCAAGTGGTTCTTGCCGAACTGGCCGGTGGCGTAGCCCATGGACTTGAGCGCGGTGGCAATGGTGACCGCTTCATTGGGGATGCCGATGGGCGAGCCGGCCTGGCCGACCGTGGTCATGCCGGTGCGGATTGGCAGTTCGCCGGTGATGAAGTTGGCGCGCCCGGCGGTGCAACTGGCTTCGGCGTAGTAGTCGGTAAAGCGCATGCCCTCGGCGGCCAGGGTATCCAGGTTGGGCGTGCGCCCGGCCATCATGCCCTGATTATAAACGCCGATATTGGACCAGCCGACGTCATCGCCCATGATCACGACAATATTAGGTGCGGGTTTATCAGCGCCCTGTGCAAGGCCGCACAGGGCCACGACGGATAACAAGGACAACGCCAGCGATTGCAATAAATAGGTAGGGTTCATGTGGAGCTCCAGTGGACTAGTATTAGTGCCCTGAGATGGCCCCCCGACCATGAGTTGTTGTGCGTCCCCGGCAAGAGCGTAGGTCGGTTTTATAAAATAGCCAATCATAATATATGCTTTTGAAAGTGCTGTTTCAGTTGCTTTACAACTGCTTGTTAAATACGTCGACTGTGCCAGGGCGTAATGAATTAATGTAAGGCTGAATAAGCAGGCATTTTTAACCGCCGCGCGGAGACCGAACATGACTAATGTATTGATTGCACTGCTTTCGTTTACCTGCCTGGTGGGCAGTGCCGCGGCCGGGTGGTGGTTGCGCCAGCGCTTGCCCGAGCATCATTTGAGCGATGACTCCATTGGCGTGATCAAGCTGGCCACCGGGCTGATTGCAACGATGGCGGCACTGGTGCTGGGGCTATTGATTTCGTCGGCCAAAGGCACCTTCGACAGGGCCAACGCGCAGTTGGTCAGCACCGCCGCGCAGGTGGAGCAATTCGACCGGGTGCTGGCGCGCTATGGCCCGCCGACCCAAGACCTGCGTGGCACCGTGCAACGTCATTACCGGGGCGTGATTGACCTGTTGGCGACCGGTAATACCCACGATATCGCCCGGCTCAATGACAGCCAGGCCATCCAGCGTTCAGAAGCCCTGCGCGAGGCCGTGGTGCAATTGCCCGTGGCCAACGAAGAACAGGCGGTGCTTAAAAAACGCGCGCTGACGATCATGGACGATGTGTTCAGCTTGCGCGGGTTATTGATGCTGCAAGCCATCGGCCCCGTGCCGCCGGCACTGCTGGTGGCACTGATCGCCTGGCTGTCGATCATCTTTGCATCCTTTGGCCTGCTGTCAGCGCGTAATGCGACGGTGTTCGCCGTGGTGCTGATGTGCGCGTTGTCTACCAGCACGTCCATCTTGCTGATCGAGGAACTGAACCGGCCATTGGATGGCTTGATCGGTATTTCCCTTGAGCCGATGCGCGACATCCTCGACCGCCTTGGCCAGTGACGGTCTATTGAACGTGCCTGCTCACTTGGCCTTTTTCAGCGCTTTCAAGCGCAAGGTGGCGCGCTGCACCGCGGCCATTTTTTCCGGGCGCTTCATCCGCTTCCATTTGCGAATGTCGTCCTTGCTCCGCCCACAACTCACGCACAGGTCACCGCTCAACTGGCAGGTTGAAACGCACGGGTTCTCGATATCCTTGGCCACTGGGCTACCCCTTTGCCGCATGCAGCCTGGCCAGGCGTGCGGGCCAATCCCCTGCCTGTTGCGCCTGGCATTGCTGTTGTGAATCAACGCGCACGCAGCGCGCCAGTTGCCGGGCGTCCAGCGTAACCTCGGCAGCGCCCAAGGCCTGGGCGGTCAGTTCACGCATGCGCGCATCCAGGCCCGTTGCCAAGGCCTGCGCCTGGTTGGCCTGGGTGTCGAACACCCAGACCACGCGAAGGCTGTGGGGGAACGCCTGGTAGTCGACCAGGTGGGTCAACCAGTCGAAACCGGGCAGTTCAGCCTTGGCGGTTTCGCAGGCCTGGGTCAGGGCCACCACCAGGCGGCGCTCCAAGCGCGCCTGGTCGCGTTTGCTGGCAAGCTCAGGCACGGCGCAACTCCACGGTGAGGTGGCTGATGGCATGGACGGGTTTGAGCCGTTCGCGAACGCTGTCCGCATCCAGTGGCGGGTGGGCCAGCACGCTGACGATGGCGGCATGCGCTTGCGGCCCCACGCGCCAGACGTGCAGGTCGGTGACGGTCGCATCGCCCGGTTGTTCAACCCGGGTGCGAATATCCGCGGCCATTTGCGCGTCGGTCTGGTCCAGCAACACGCTGGCACTGGACTTCATCAGGGTCCACGACCACCGGGCAATCACCACGGCGCCGGCGATGCCCACGGCCGGGTCCAGCCACACCCAACCCAGGTAACGCCCGGCGAGCAGGGCGGCGATGGCCAGCACCGAGGTCAAGGCATCGGCGATGACGTGAACGTACGCCGACCTCAGGTTGTTGTCGTGGCCAGCGTGATGGTGTTCGTGATCGTGATCGTGTGCATGATCGTGGTCGTGCGAATGGCCATGGCCGAGCAGCAACGCGCTGACGATGTTCACCAGCAGGCCGACGACGGCAATCAGCGTGGCCGTGCCGAATTGCACCTCGGCTGGCTGCAGCAGGCGCATCACCGACTCCACGGCAATGCCCAGCGACACCAGGCCCAGGATGAGCGCCGAGGCAAAGCCGCCCAGGTCACCCACCTTGCCGGTGCCAAAACTGTAGCGCGCGTTGTTAGCGTTGCGTCGGGCATAGGCATAGGCCGCCGCAGCGATGCCCAATGCACCGGCGTGGGTGGCCATGTGAAAACCGTCGGCGAGCAGCGCCATGGAGCCGGTCAAGTAGCCAGCGGCGATTTCCCCGACCATCATCACCACGGTCAACATCACCACCCACAGGGTGCGCTTGGCGTTCTCATCGTGCTGTGAGCCGAGGAATACGTGGTCGTGGGTGTGGCCGGTGGTCATGGGTATAGCCTGCCTGGTCATTTGGAGTAACGCCGGATCGCTTCCAGAAGCTCTTCAACGCCTTGGCTGCGCGCTTGATCGCTGAGCGCGGGGTTGGCCACGTGTTCCCTGGCGTGGTCGGCGATGATCTCTTCCATCAAGCCGTTGATGGCGCCGCGCGTGGCAGCGACCAGGTGCAAGGTCTTGGCGCAGTCGTCGTCTGCTTCCAAGGCCCTTTCCACGGCCTGGATCTGCCCGGCGATGCGCTTGACGCGCTTGATCAGGCTGTCTTTGTTGGTTGCGATGTGGCCCATAGGATACCCCCCTTACCTATGTGCAAGCATGGCATACCCCGCCCCCCTATGCAACGCCGCCTACGGGGCGGTTCAGACCACCGAAGCGGGCGCCCCGACGACCCCCACCCCACGCAACAGCAGGTCGGTCAAAAACCGCGAATATTGCTCGGCCAGCGCCTCGTCGTTGCTGTCGGCAAACAGCACGCCAAACAGCGGTTGGGCGGTGGCAAAAAACGTGCAGGCGCCCACCAAAACCACGTGCAGCATGCGCGGGTCGATTTGCGGCAGGCCCGGCCTTGGCGGCCTGGCGTGCAGGATCGCCTCGCTGAGGTCCACGCCGCGTTGGGCAATGGTGTCCAAAACCTCGCCGGTTTGCGGGTCTTTGCCTTGGTAGATTTCGCGCAAGACCAGTTGCACGAAGTGCGGGTTTTGCCGGCCGATATCGATGATCAAACGGATGCGCCGGTACAGCATGCGCTCGATGTCCTGCCCATCGCTGGGCGATTGGCTGCCCAACTGGGTCACGTCCAGCAAATGCAGGGTGGCCGCGCGCAACAAGCCGTCCTTGCCGCCGAAGTAATAGCGGATCAATGCCGGGTCGACGTTCACTTGCCGGGCGATGTCCAGCAGCGTCAGGTCGGTGGGCGTGCAGGTGCGCAGCAGCGCCAAGGTGGCCTCGATCAGGCCTTCCCTGCCGATGGCGGCCTTGTGGGCGGGGCGGCCGCGCTTTTTCTTTTCCGATGAAATGTCCATGGGCTGGGATCATAACCTGCGGGAACACCGTTTTGGGTAGCTCGGTGACATTTTGCTGCGCCGTGGTGCACGTGGTCACGCGGCCCGCCTTGTTTCGTTAGTGGTACAGGTTAACCATATGAATAATAACGACTTTAATTTAATTCCTTTTAAAAGGAATAAATGGCATTCAATCTGCATTCTTGCCTGGCGCCCCCTGCCGGGGGCATCACGTGCCTATCGAAGGAGTGCTGCATGCTCAGTGAAGAAAAGAACCGTACCTTGACCCAAGTGGGGCCCGGTACGCCCATGGGCGATTACCTGCGCCGTTATTGGCAGCCGATTGCCGGTGAAAGCGAGTTCGACGACAAGCCGATCAAGACCCTGACCCTGATGGGCGAGGACCTGGTGCTGTACAAGGATTTGAACGGCGACTTCGGCCTGGTTGACCGCCGCTGCCCGCATCGCAATGCCGACATGTCATACGGTTACGTGGAACAGACCGGGCTGCGCTGCAGCTACCACGGCTGGCAATTCGACCAGGGCGGCGGCTGCCTGCATCAGCCTTATGAAGACACCTGCGACCCCACCGGGCGCATGCGCAACAAGACCAAAATCAAGGCCTACCCGGTGGTCGCCAAGGCCGGCTTGCTCTGGGCTTACCTGGGCCCGGCCCCGGCACCGCAACTGCCAGACTGGGAGCTGTTCAACTATAAGAATGGCTTTGCCCAGGTGGTGTGCGCAGAGATCCCGTGCAATTGGTTCCAGTGCCAGGAGAATTCCATCGACCCGGTGCATTTCGAATGGACCCATAACAACTGGACCTTGCGCCAGCAAAGCGATGAGGTGGACTACGTGCCCACGCACCTGCAACTGGCCTTCGAGGAGTTCGAGCATGGTTTCGTCTACCGGCGTTTGCGCGAGGGTGAAGCCTGCGACGACGTGATGTGGAATGTCGGGCGCGTGACGTTGTGGCCCAACGGCTTTTACCTCGGCCACCATTTCGAATGGCGGGTGCCCATCGATGACCATCGCACCTTGAGCATTTTGTGGGTGTTCAGCCGCGTGCCCAGCGAGCAGGAGCCCTACGTGCAAGCGAAAATCCCCACCTGGTACGGCCCCATCAAAGACCCTGTGACCGGCCGCTGGATCACCAGCCACGTGGCCAACCAGGACTTCGTGGTGTGGGTGGGGCAAGGCACCGTCACCGACCGCACCCGCGAGCACCTGGGCCAAAGCGACCGCGGCATCGTGATGATGCGGCGGCGGTTTTTCGAAGAGCTCGACGCCCTGCGCGAGGACCCCGGGCACATCCCCAAGGGCCTGATCCTGGACCCTGCGCACAACCAGAACGTGTTCTTGCCGTCGGCCTGTCGCGACGAACTGATCCAGGGCCTGCCCCGTGAGCAGCTGGCCGCGCACCCGCTGCTGGGCCCTTACCTCAAGGACTTTTTCGGCCAGGCCGGCCAGCCTCCCGAGGTGCGCGTTGCGTACGAGCAAGCGGTGGGGCAGAAGATGAATGGCGCGCAGTTTTTCACGGTGCACGGCAGTGGTCGAGAAGGCCGTTGAGCACACCTACCTTTTCCGAACACAAGGTATCTGTCATGAAGCGTTTGATCCGATGGTGTTTCTCAGTGTTGCTTATTTCCCCCGTGCTACTCCCGGTGGCCCGCGCCGACCTTCAGGAGGTGACCTTCCTGATGCCGGCGCCACCGAACCTGCCGGGCTTTGCACCGTGGATCATCGCCCAGCAAAAAGGCTATTACGCCCAATTGGGCCTGCGGGTCAATTGGGTGACGGCCAAGGGCGGCGTCGATGTGGCCAAGCAGGTGGGCGCCGGCAATGCGTTGTTCGGCGCGGCCAGCGGCGACGTGCCGATCATCGTGCGGGCCAACGGCGTGCCGGTGCGCAATGTCGCGGTGTTGGGCACCCACGGCTACACCTTGTTGGCCACTGATGCGGCGCAGCACATTGGCAGCATCGAGCAGCTGCGCGGCAAGACCATTACCGTGATGTCCTATTCGGACTCGCTGTACTACGCCTTGCTGGCGTCGCTGCGCAAGGCTTCGGTGGACAAAAGCGAGGTCAATATCCAAGCCGCTGGGCCGGCCGGGGTGTGGCAGTTGCTGGCCGACGGCAAAGCCGATGCCATGGCCGGTTCGCCCGATTGGGTGGTCAATGCGCAGGAGGCCGGGCGAGCGCTGCAACTGATCCCCCAGGCGCAGATGTTCGATGGCATGGCGCAGTCGATCCTGGCCTCCGACGAGGCCATCGCCCAGCACCCCGAGCTGGTGCAGAAAATGGTCGAAGGTACCTTGATGGGGTTGCGCGACATTCTACAAGACCCCGCTCAAGCCGCGAAAACCTTCGTGGCGGCAGTGCCGGCGTACCAGGGCAAGGAGGGCAAGGTGGAACAGATCCTGGCGCTGTACACCCAGTACGTCTACGGCCAGCAAGAGCGCCTGGGTGAAATCCAGCCCGAGCGGGTTGCCCAGTCCGTGCGTTTCTTCAGCGAGGAGGGCATCGTCAAGTCGACCTTGCCTGTCGATGAGTATTTCACCAACCGCTTTATCGGGACGCTCCCCGCCCGATAACCGGGGCGTTAGCGAGCCAGCAATACCAACCTAACAAAATCAATCATTGGGCCTGTGGTGTCCGCCTTTTCGGCGAATCGCAGGCTTGGCAGGAGTGTGGGCGATGACAATATTGAAATGGAGCGCGATGCTGGTCGGCTTGGGCCTGGTCAACACACCGGCGGTGATGGCAGCCGCTTTTGTCAGTGATCAGGCCACGGCCAAGGGGTTTGTCGAAGACGCTTCGCTGAACCTGTTGCTGCGCAATTATTACTGGAACCGCGACAACCAGAACGGCGCACCGGATGCCCGCGACTGGACCCAAGGTTTGCAGGGGGTGTTTAACTCGGGCTTTACCCAGGGCACGGTCGGCGTGGGCGTGGATGCCTTTGGTTACCTGGGCTTCAAACTGTGGGCGCCGGATGAATATGCGGTGCCTGGCTACACCTCGGGCAACCTCACCGAGGGCGCCGACGGCCACCCCGACAGCCACTACGGCAAGGCCGGTGCTGCGCTGAAACTGCGCGTCTCGCGCACGCTGCTGAAAATCGGCGACCAGCAGCCCTCGACCAGCCCGGTGTTTGCCGTGGGCGGTAGCCGCCTGACGCCGGTGACCGTCAGTGGCCTGCAGTTGATGAGCAGTGAAGTCGATAACCTGGACCTTGAGGCCGGGCATTTCTATTCCGGCACCAGTCAGGACCAGACCAACCGCGACGGCAGCCTCTGGGCGGCCTACGCCAATCGCCCCGCCAGTGCCATGGACTTCGCCGGTGGGCGCTATGCCTTCGTCGACACGCCATGGAGCCTTGGCCTTTACGGCGGCCGCCTGCAAGGCATCTGGGACCAGTACTACGGCAACCTGAACTACACCACGGCGCTGTCCGATAGCCAGTCGCTGGCGGTGGATTTCAACTACTACCGCACCACTGACCAAGGCGCGGCCAAGGCGGGTGCGATTGACAACAACACCTTCTCCATTGCCGCAGGCTACAGCTTTTTGTCGGCGCACACGCTGACCCTGGGGTTTCAGAAGGTCAACGGCAACACCCCGTTCGACTACGTGGGCACCGGCGACGACAACAAACCTGGAGACTCGTGCTTTATTGCCAACTCCGTGCAGTACTCGGACTTCAACGGGCCGGGGGAAAAGTCCTGGAAGGCGCAGTACGACCTGAACATGGCGCCTTATGGCGTGCCGGGGCTGACCTTCATGACCCGCTACGTGTACGGCGATGGCATTGACGGCACGCACCTGTCGCCCAGCAGCGCCTACTACGGCATGTACGGTGCCGATGAGCGCCATCACGAAACCAACCTTGAAGCCAAATACGTGGTTCAGTCAGGCCCGGCGCGGGACATGTCGATCAAGGTGCGGCAGGCCTGGCACAGCGCCACGGCTGGGGATCCGGATGGCGATGCCAACGAATTCCGGTTGATTGTCGATTACCCGATCGCGGTGTTCTGAGGCCTCGGGGCCTGCGGCCCCTGTGTAGCTTTGCCGGCCCAAGCGGCGTCGGGCCTAGCGCTGCACAGGGGGCAACGGCCCCACAAACATCACTTTCAGCCGATTACCACCCATCACCCGGGCCAACTCGGCGATCACGCAATACATGAATATCAATGTCACGAGCAAAATCTGCACCGCCCAAAAGCGCGGCCAGTTCATCGAGGTCCAAAGCAGTGAGTTCGCATCCATGAAGCTGGGTGCCTCTTTCCAGTAGTCGTACAAACGCTCCAGATAATGGACAACCAGCGCGACCAGCGCATACATGAGCGTCTTCCAGGTGACATTCCAGATCAGCGGCTTTTCCGGAAAGCGGTTGATGAAGGGCAGCATGTCCGCGATCAATACCGACTTGCCGAGGATCAGTGATGCGATCAGCACCGACGTCGACGTCGTCAGGTCAACCCCCGTCCCCTTGATCATGAGCCCGCGAATAAGGGCCACGATGTGCAGGATGATGAAAAAAAACACGGTCGGCGGCAGTACCTTCATGAGTTCGTGTTTGATCTTGGCTATTGCCGTGCTCATGGTGGCGTCCTTGAATGGGTAGTTCGCGTAGATCCACCCAGCCGCATCGAGCCTGGCTGGCCCCGGGTTAGCGCGATGGGTGAGGATAAAAGCAGGCAAGCCAGCGGCAACTGCCACGGCTTGACCTCATGCAGTAAAGCATCAGTAGGCGCTTTAAGGCGTCATCGCGATGCTTGCGATAACACGCCAACGGCATCCACAACCCGTGACAGTGACCGTGAAGCCGCCATCGCAGGCAAGCCTTGCTTCCACAGATGCGGGTGCTTGTGACGGGTGATGGCATATTGAGGGCTCGGTGCCGCAATGGTCTGTTTCTACACTACCGGGAGCCAACAATGGGCTGGGACGGTTGCCATCCGCCACCCAGGGCTTTGAATGCTGCGACAGCCGAGCGAGCCGACTCCGTCTGCGCTTGGGCGCGCGCATCGGCTATCAGCAGCAACTTTTCATCGGTCCGCAGCACTTCAATCAAGCTGATCGCGCCTTTTTGGTATCCCATGAATGAAGATTGTCTAGCGGCGGCGAGAGCGGTTTCGCCTCTGCTCAGCGTTGCAGCTTGAGCTTCTCGGTTGGCCAAAGAGGAGAAAGCGTTTTCAACATCGGCAGTGGCTTGTAAGACTGACTGGCGGTAAGCCGCCAAGGCTTCAGCTTCTGCACCCTTGGCCTGCTCGATCTGAGCGTTTACGCGACCAAAATCGAACAGTCTCCAGCGCAGCCCCAGAACGCCTGCCGATTGGTTCGCTGCGCTGCTGAACAGATTGCCGCTTGATAGTGCTGTCGCACTACCCATCAATGCACTGAGGGAGAACTTTGGGTAGTACTCGCTCACAGCCACTGCGATGCGGGCGCTGGAGGCGGCGAGGCGACGCTCTGCCACGATGAGGTCGGGCCTGCGGCGCAGAAGGTCTGCTGGTGTGCCGGTCGACGTAAGCTGCGGAGGGTGCGGGATACCTGTGGCTGTCGCAAGCGTCTGACGATGGGTGCCTGGGGGTACGCCTGTCATTATATCCAATGCATTCATGGCCGCATCAAGTCCGGTGCACAGAACCGGCACGCTCGCCTTCGCCTGTGCAAGCTCGCCTTCGGTCTGATGCAATTCGTACTCCGAGGCCAGCCCCTTGGTGTAGAGAAGACGAACCTTTTCTAGCAGTTCTTCCTGCGTTTTGACCTGCTGATGGGCAATAGCCAGTCGCGATTGCAGGCCACGCAGGGTGATGTAGGTATCAGCCGTTTGAGCCGCTACTGCAAGCCTGGCTGCGATGACGCCTGCCTCAGAGGCCTCATACTCAGCCAATGCTGCCTGCCTGCTGCGGCGCAGACCGCCGAACACATCCAGCTCCCAACTGGCACCGAGGTCAGCTTCGTAGGCGTTGCCATAGCGATCATAGCCGGGGGTCGAGTCGAGGACCTGGCCGAGTGGCGTTTCTACCGATTGATAGGAGCGTGCCGCCTGGGCGCTAAGGTTGCCAGAGGGCAGAAGCGCCGCCGTTGCAAAACCCAGTTGTGCCCGCGCTTGGGTGAGCTGGGCGTCTGATTGGGCCAAGTCGAGATTCTTCGAAAGAGCCCGTAAGACTAAGTCGCTAAGCAAGGGGTCATCGAAACCTTGCCACCAAACGACATTGCTTGTTGAACCCACGGTAATATTGGTTTCGATATTAGGTTGCGCCAGGTAACGGTCTTTGATCGGCGCTTCGGGGCGTTGATAATCCGGCCCCACGGCGCAGCTCGCCAGTAGGCTGGTACTGATGACCAGTGCGTACGTAGAAAGCGAGCGCATTGAAATTTTCCTTGATCTGACCTCGGCTGTGACGATATTACAATATGGTCACTCGTTGTCAATCATGGCTTGTGGAGCTAAGCTGGAAACATGACTAACCAAACGAAGACGACTCCGCCGCGTGGGCCATCGGACCACAGCGTTCGTGACCAAGTCGTGGAAGCGGCCACGCAGCACTTCGGTCACTACGGGTACGAGAAGACCACGGTCTCCGATCTGGCCAAGGCCATTGGCTTCTCCAAAGCCTACATCTACAAATTCTTTGACTCCAAACAGGCTATCGGTGAAGTGATTTGCGCCAACCGGCTGGCGATGATCATGGCCATCGTGGAGTCGGCTATTGCGGATGCACCCACCGCCTCCGAGAAGCTGCGGCGCCTGTTTCGCGCGCTGGTAGAGGCCGGCAGCGACCTGTTTTTTCACGACCGCAAGCTCTATGACATCGCCGCTGTAGCAGGACGAGACCAGTGGCCCTCTGCGATGGCACACGACGAGCGCCTGCAAGTACTGGTCAGGGAAATTGTTCTCGAAGGGCGGCAGTCGGGCGAATTCGAGCGAAAGACCCCACTGGATGATGCCGTTCAGGCGATTCATCTGGTCCTGCGGCCGTATATCAGCCCGGTGCAGTTGCAGTACAACCTGGACATTGTCACCACGGCCCCCGTGCACCTCTCAGCGCTGATACTGCGAAGCCTGGCGCCTTGAGTTTGTGACTATTGACTAAAATGGTCACTATCTGGAGAATCGGTTCCCTGTCCACTTGATACGAGTCAGGGATCCCATGCTCCGGTCCAGATCTGCAACCCTTGCCGTTTGTTTGCTTCCTTTCGTTTTGACTGCGTGTGGAGAGTCGTCGACCGAGCGCGATCCGCGAACTCAACCACTGTTGGTAAGAACCGCTACTGTCGCGAGTGCTAATGGCGTATCGCGTTCGTTTACCGGTGTTGTGGTGGCTCGCGTTCAGAGCGATTTGGGCTTTCGCGTCTCGGGGAAGGTGCTGGAACGCTTGGTGGATACTGGGCAGATCGTCAAACGGGGGCAGCCCCTGATGCGTCTGGATCCCATCGACCTTGGTCTCCAGGCGCAAGCCCAAGTGCAGGCCGTTGCGGCCGCCGGTGCACGCGCTAAACAAACGGCGGATGACGAAGCACGTAATCGCGATCTGGTAGGCGCAGGCGCAATCTCCGCCTCGGCGTACGACCGGATCAAATCCATGGCCGACACGGCCAAGGCAGAACTGAACGCTGCGCAAGCCCAAGCCAATGTTGCTCGCAATGCCACTGGCTACGCCATTTTGCTCGCCGATGCCGACGGGGTAGTGATTGAAACTCTGGCAGAGCCCGGGCAAGTCGTAAGCGCCGGTCAACCCGTAGTAAGACTTGCAAAGGCGGGGCCACGCGAGGCCATCATCCATTTACCCGAAACCGTGCGCCCCGCCATTGGCGACCAGGCCCAGGCTAAATTGTACGGCAGTGATACGAAGGTAATCCTTGCGAAGCTGAGGCTGCTGTCTGACGCGGCTGATCCGCTCACGCGTACGTACGAGGCACGGTATGTGCTCGATGGCGCCAACGCTAACCCGCCGCTGGGTTCTACCGTCACGCTGCTTATCAAAGACGGCCAGGCCGCCCAGCCTGAGCTCACGGTTCCAATGGCTGCCCTCTACGACCCGGGCAAGGGGCCCGGCGTTTGGGTAGTTGCGGGTACGCCGGCAATAGTTTCATGGCGTGCGGTTCAGCTACTGGGTTTGAGCGATGACTCGGCGACGGTGAGTGGCGGCGTCAAGCCCGGTGAACAGGTCGTTGCCTTGGGAGCGCATTTACTTCACGAGGGTGAGCAAGTGTTGGTCCAGCAGTTGGGTAGCGGGATCAGCGGGGGCCGACCATGAGCGGGTCCCGTTTCAATCTTTCTGCACTGGCCGTTCGCGAACGGTCCATCACACTGTTCCTCATTTTGTTGATCGTCGTCGCGGGTACTCTTTCATTTTTCAAACTGGGCCGTGCAGAAGACCCGCCATTCACCGTCAAACAGATGACCGTTATCTCTGTGTGGCCGGGTGCGACCGCGCAAGAAATGCAGGACCAAGTGGCCGAGCCGCTTGAAAAACGCATGCAGGAATTGAAGTGGTATGACCGCAGCGAGACTTACACCCGCCCAGGCATGGCCTACACCATGGTTTCGCTGTTGGATAAAACTCCGCCATCCGAGGTGCAGGAAGAGTTCTATCAAGCGCGTAAAAAGCTGAGCGATGCGGCCAAAACTTTGCCGGCTGGCGTTATCGGCCCGATGGTCAACGATGAGTTCTCGGACGTGACATTCGCACTGTTTGCGCTCAAGGCCAAAGGTGAGCCCCAGCGTTTATTGGTGCGCGATGCTGAATCGCTGCGCCAGCGCCTGCTGCATGTGCCGGGCGTGAAAAAGATCAATATTATTGGCGAGCAGACCGAGCGCATCTTCGTGTCGTTTTCCCATGAGCGGCTGGCGACACTGGGTATTGCTCCCCAGGATATTTTTGCTGCCCTGAACAGCCAGAACGCCTTGACGCCTGCCGGTTCGATTGAAACCAGCGGGCCGCAAGTACTGCTGCGCCTGGATGGCGCGTTCGACAAGCTCGACAGTATCCGCAATACCCCGATTTTCGTGCAGGGTAGAACCCTGAAGCTGTCAGACGTGGCGACGGTTGAACGTGGGTATGAAGACCCCGCGACCTTTCTGGTCCGTAACCAGGGTGAGCCTGCCTTGTTGTTGGGCATCGTCATGCGCGATGGCTGGAATGGGCTGGACCTTGGTAAAGCGCTGGATGCCGAGACGGTAAAAATCAACCAAGGCATGCCGCTGGGTATGACGCTTTCAAAGGTCACCGATCAATCAGTGAACATCAGTTCGGCCGTTGACGAGTTCATGATCAAATTCTTCGTTGCGCTGCTGGTGGTGATGTTGGTCTGCTTCCTCAGCATGGGCTGGCGCGTAGGTGTGGTGGTCGCGGCGGCTGTGCCGCTCACATTGGCTATCGTGTTCGTGGTCATGGAGGCGTCGGGTAAGAACTTTGACCGTATTACCCTGGGTTCACTGATCCTCGCACTGGGTCTTTTGGTGGATGACGCCATTATCGCTATCGAGATGATGGTGGTGAAAATGGAGGAGGGCTATGACCGCGTCAAGGCATCCGCTTATGCCTGGAGCCATACCGCAGCGCCCATGCTTGCCGGCACCTTAGTCACGGCGGTTGGCTTTATGCCCAACGGGTTCGCGCAGTCTACGGCTGGTGAGTACACCAGCAACATGTTCTGGATCGTAGGCATCGCGCTGATCGCCTCCTGGCTGGTCGCAGTGATCTTCACGCCCTATCTGGGTGTGAAGATGTTGCCCGACATCAAGCCGGTCGAAGGTGGGCATGCCGCGATCTATGACACGCCGCATTACAACCGTTTTCGTCGGGTTCTGACCCGAGTGATCGGCCTGAAATGGCTAGTGGCAGGCGCGGTCATCCTGATATTTGGCGTGGCCATCGTGGGAATGGGGCTGGTTAAAAAGCAGTTTTTCCCGACCTCGGACCGTCCAGAAGTATTGATCGAGGTGCAGATGCCATATGGCACCTCGATTGAACAAACCAGTGCGACGACGGCGAAGATCGAAGCCTGGCTCCAACAGCAGAATGCCGCGAAAATCGTGACCTCCTATATTGGCCAGGGGTCCCCACGCTTTTACCTGGCCATGGCGCCAGAGTTACCCGATCCATCGTTTGCGAAAATCGTGGTGCTGACGGACAGCCAGGAGGCGCGCGAAGCGCTCAAGTTGCGTATTCGGGAAGCGGTCGCTGAAGGACTCGCACCTGAGGCGCGCGTGCGAGCGACTCAGCTTGTCTTCGGCCCTTATTCACCCTTTCCTGTTGCATACCGGGTGACGGGACCGGATCCCGTTAAATTGCGTGAGATCGCGGGGCGGGTGGAAAGCGTCATGCAGGCAAGCCCGATGATGCGCACGGTCAATACCGACTGGGGGCCGCGGGTGCCGACACTGCATTTCTCCCTGGACCAGGACCGGTTGCAGGCAGTTGGGCTCACGTCCAGCGCAGTCGCCCAGCAACTGCAATTCTTGCTCTCAGGTATTCCGATAACGGCTGTTCGCGAAGATATTCGTTCGGTGGAAGTGATGGGGCGGGCAGCAGGGGGTATACGGCTGGACCCTGCAAAGATTGAGGGCTTTACCCTGGTAGGTTCGGCCGGCCAGCGTATTCCGCTTGCTCAGATAGGCGAGGTCGGTGTGCGCATGGAAGATCCCATTCTGCGGCGCCGTGACCGCATGCCGACGATCACCGTGCGTGGCGATATTGCCGAAGACCTGCAACCACCGGATGTGTCCTCGAACATCATGAACGCGTTGCAGCCTATCATCGCCAGCCTTCCAGACGGCTATCGCATCGATCAAGCGGGGTCGATCGAAGAGTCCGCAAAGGCCACTGTCGCGTTGCTGCCGCTGTTTCCGATAATGATTGCCGTGACGTTGATGATCATCATCATCCAGGTACGGTCGATGTCTGCGATGGTGATGGTTTTCCTTACCGCACCGCTTGGGCTGGTCGGAGTAGTGCCAACCTTGCTCTTGTTCAACCAACCGTTCGGTATTAACGCTCTGGTAGGGCTGATCGCTTTATCCGGCATCCTGATGCGCAATACCTTGATCCTGATCGGCCAGATCGACCACAACGAAAAGCAAGGGCTCGATCCTTTTCACGCTGTGGTTGAAGCGACTGTGCAACGAGCGCGGCCGGTGTTGCTCACGGCCATGGCGGCAATCCTCGCATTTATCCCGCTGACCCATTCGGTGTTCTGGGGCACCTTGGCTTATACCTTGATTGGAGGCACCTTGGGAGGCACTGTCATGACCTTGGTGTTCTTGCCAGCCATGTACTCCATCTGGTTCAAAATTCGCCCTGGGCTTGCGCACATAGGCGATGATGTGCGCGTTGTGACAGGCCAGAGTTAGAGTTTGGAGGCATCACCAACGGGTTCCAATCCGCCCACCGGCTAGCGTCCAATACCTCTCGTATCCCCGAGGATCCTTCCCGCGTCCTGTGCAGGAGGGAGCCCGAACACCCGCGCATAATCTCGGCTGAATTGCGTGGCGCTTTCGTAGCCAACCTCGAAGGCCGCAGCCATCACGCTCTTGGCACTTGCCACCATCAATGTTCGTGCCTGGAGCAGGCGCACGCGTTTCTGATACTGCAAAGGGCTTAAATTCGTGACTGCCTTGAAGTGGCGATGAAATGCCGACACGCTCATCGACGCTCGTTCCGCCAAACGTTCGACGCCGATGGGCTCGGCAAAGTCGCGGCGAATCCATTGGATTGCCATGTTCACCCGGGCCATGGCGGTATCAGGCGCTGCAATCTCTCTGAGCATCCAGCCATGCGGTCCCTGGAGGACACGAAAGATGATCTCGCGCTCATACACCGGCGCTAGCGCTGCGATGGCGTCGGGATCGCCTATTAGACGCAGCATCCGCACCCAGGCATCCATCAGGTCGGTGGTGACCGAGGCAACCGAAAAGCCCGGACTATTTTCCACGCGGCCGGCATGTTTGGGCAGGTCGGCGAATAATGTCGACAAGACTTGCGAATCAAGCGTCAAGCTGACTGCCAGATATGGCTCACCCGACGCAGCGGGATGTACCAAACCCACCGCAGGTAAATCGATGGACATCACAAAATAGGTCGCCGGGTCATACCGCAGGGTCTTATCCCCGACCGTCATGCTTTTGCTACCTTGCAGGATTACGTTGATCATTGGGTCATAGACCGCTGCGAGCAGGTGCTCGGGGATCTTGCCCTGCACCATGGCCACGCGCGGAATGCCTGTTTCGGTTCGGCGGTTTTCAGCGCCGGCCGCCATTGATCTGAGTGCTTTGAGTTGATTGTCCATGCCTCGCATGCTGAAGGTAGAACAGCCCCGCGCGCAAGCGAAAAGCAGAAACAGGCAGGTTTCGAGTAGGAACGGATAAGACCCGCCCGGCGTTGGTTATTACTGTGGACGCTCATTCCAACCACAGAGGAAACGAACATGGGCGTCATCGTGATCACAGGCGGCAGTCGCGGTATTGGTGCCAGTACTGCCGTGCATATTGCCAAAAAAGGGTTGGGCGTCATCTTGACCTATAACACCAACCCCCAGGCCGCAGCTTCGGTCGTGGACCGTATCGAGCAAGCGGGCGGCAAGGCCGTAGCCCTCAAGCTCGATGTATCGGACGTTGGCGGTTTCGAGGCATTTAGGGCGTCAGTGGCGGGGGCACTACTGGAAAACTGGGATGCCACCCAGCTGAATGGCTTGGTCAACAACGCCGGCCATGGCCTGTTCAACCCCTTGACCGCCGTCAGCGAGGCGCAGTTCGATGGCTTGTTCAACGTGCATCTCAAAGGCCCGTTTTTTCTCACCCAAACGTTGCTGCCGCTGCTGGCCGAAGGCGCCAGTATCGTCAACCTGACCAGTGCCACTACCCGCGTGGCCACCGCAGGCGTTGCGCCGTACGCAGCCTTCAAGGGCGGGCTCGAAGTGCTCACTCGCTACATGGCCAAGGAGCTTGGCGAGCGGCGCATACGGGCCAATGCCGTGTCACCGGGTGCCATCCGTACCGAGCTGGGTGGCGGCCTGAACGATGAGTTCGAAGCGATGCTGGCGGCGCAAACTGCGCTCGGCAGGGTGGGCGAGCCCGAAGACGTCGCGCGGGTTATCGCTATGCTGCTGTCCGAGGAGGGGGCCTGGATCAATGCCCAGACTATCGAAGTTGCCGGTGGCTACAACATCTGAACACGCGAGGGCTACACCGTGCTCGATCATCTATTTTTATCGGTAAGCGACATCGCACGCTCTATCCGTTTCTATGAAGCTGCACTCGCGCCGCTGGGTATTACCGCGCGCCTAGACTACGACGGCAAGGACGGCCCACCCGGGCATCCAGACCTCTTTGATCGAAACCGTCAATGGCTATTCCTATACGCCGTTGGCAGCGGTGGAAGCTGCGCGTCAAGTATTGAACGGTGCTCGGCAGCCGGGTTTTGCGACACCGGCCAAGGTCTTCGGGGTTGGATTTGCCCAAAGCATTGCTGGGACTGTAATCACCGACTTCCAGCCTTGGCTCAGGCCGCTCAATAGCCAGCCCCGTGGCTTCCAATGTTACGGGGCCAGCCCATGGTTACTCAGAGGGATGAGCGTACCCGCTGCCACTCCTTCCAGCACTCTTCCGGGACGATGTCTCTATAACCCCGATCTTTCTCCAACGCAAAGGCGGCACTCAAAGGCACTGCTGTCGCGGTTGCGTTGTCTCGGATCTCAAGCACCTCATCCTCGCTGAGCAGTGTGCCTTTGCGATCCTCCTACGGACCGCCGCGCCGAGCTTCTCGACGAATTTCTCATATATGCCTTTCTGCGCATAAATGCGGCAGGCTGCGGTGCAGTCCTGGCCGGCGTTGTAGAAACCAAAGGTGCGAATACCTTCCACGGCGTCATTGAAGATGATCACCGGGGCCTTGCCGCCCAGTTCCATGTGCATGCGTTTTACGCTATCAGCGGTGCTGGAAGTGATGTTCGCGCCGGTGGCAATGGAACCGGTCAATGACACCATGCGCACTTTCGGATGCGTGACCAGCGGGCTACCCACGGTAGGACCACGGCCGAAGACGAGGTTGAGTACGCCGGCCGGGAAGATTTCCGACGCCAGTTCCGCCAAACGCAACGCGGTCAGCGGGGTTTGTTCCGACGGCTTTAGCACCACGGTGTTACCGGCGGCGAGAGCAGGCGCGATTTTCCAGGCGACCATCATCAGTGGGTAGTTCCACGGCGCAATGGAGGCGATCACGCCCACCGGGTCGCGGCGGATCATCGAGGTGCGGCCCGGCAGATATTCGCCGCCGGCCGAACCGCTTATGCAACGGCTGGCGCCGGCGAAGAAACGGAATACGTCGGCAATCGCCGGGATCTCGTCGTTCAGTGCGGCGCTATAGGGTTTGCCGCAATTGTCCGACTCAAGTTTGGCCAGCTCTTCGCCATGGGCTTCGATGGCGTCAGCGAGTTTGAGCAGCAGCAGCGAGCGTTCTTCGGCGGGGTTTGCGACCAGCTGTCGAAGGCGGCATCGGCGGCGCGCACGGCAGTATCGACCTGAGCTTCGCTGGCTTCGTTGATCTCCACCAGCACACGGCCCAGCGCCGGGTTGAACACCTGTTGGGCGGGGCCTTCGCCGTCGACCAGTTGGCCGTTAATCAGTAATTTGGTTTGCATTTTCATGTCCTCGTTGGAACTCCTGCGGCAGCTTCTACAGGGATAGTTGTTGTCAGTCATGGATCTATTTCCCGCCGCTGCTCGCGACGCTTCCATCGCCCCAGGTCAGGTTTTAAGTGCTTAGTCCAGGCCGGGTTGGGGACGATGTCTTCGAGGCTGAGCAGATAAGCGCGAATCGTAAAGGCGATGGCGTTACTGCTTGGCAGGCGATATAGCGGCTGCAACTCGATACGCAGGTAGACCAACTTGCCGGTGTTTACCGCGTAGTCTTAGGTAGACCACGCGGTAAGCAGAGGCTTTAAAAGGTGAGCGTGGTGATCAGTCCGGCGAACGTTTGCACATCATCCGTTCCATACATGGCCTCTGCGCCTTGGTGAGGCTTCCAGAACCCCAATACCGGCATTACCACCAGGTTGGCGGTGGGGAAAGTTTGCAGATACAGATCCAGTTCATCGGCGATGTGTTCTGAATCACGCTCTGAGTCGAAACGGTAGGCCATGGCACTGAATGCCACTTTTTCACTCAATACAACCCGGCCGGTCAAACGCTGGGCGCGAACGTTGCTGTTGAACGGGCCGGCGAAGGTCCCGGCGATTTCGCCTTGAACCCAGGCCATGTCGGTTGTCGAAGGGCCATAGAACAGCGGATCGAATGTCTCGGATTTGCGGCTGTCGGGGTCGTCTCCGGAAAAGCGCGAGTAGCGGTAACTCACACTGGGCGTTAGTGGCACAGCATTCCATTGATAACCAGCGCCGAAATACCAGGCGTTGGCGTCGACGTCGTTGGACTGTTCACTGGCATAACCCCCTTCGACTGACAACGCTTCAATACCCAGGTTGGTTTTGCCTCGCAAGTTGTAGACGTTCAGGTCCTTGCGTAGGGCAAAGAAGCCTCCGGCTCGCTTTAAATCGACGTTATCCACCTTGATGTAAGCCGCACCGACGGAGTTACCCGGGCTAACGGTGTATTCAGCGTTGACCCCATTGAGGATGGGCGCACCTTGACCGTCATTGTTTGATTCCAGGTGAAAGGCTTCAATCAACACATGATCGTCGGGGCGGACGCGAGCAATGGCGGTCTGGCTGAATGAAGTCGGTTGCGCCAGGTAATACATCCCGCCCCGGCTCATCCCGCCACCAATCTTGTCGCCATAGGCAAGTCGATCACCGGCAATCAGGAATGAATCGCCCATGGTGTAGCTTTGGCGCCCTGCAGAGAGGTCCAGCCAGTCGTTTTTCCAGCCTGCAAACGCGTTGTCGGTAACGGTGTTCGACTCATGTCCGTTGCTAGTGCCTGCGGCATCGCCGTCGCCGAATACCTTCGACGTAATGACACTCACCGTAGCGTAAGCGGTGCCACCCAATACTGGCGTTGTACCGCTCAAACCACCGCGAATATAACCTTCCATCCATTTAACGTTTTGGTCGGTATGCGCACCATAATCGAAGGAGCTATACAGCGGTGCAACAGTGAGTTCCAGATTAAGATTCAGGCTGCCATTTTCGCCGTTGTAAAGCTCGTGCGCGTTGGCTGAACAGTTAACCAGCGTGCAACATGCCAGCCATTTTAAGTAGTTGTTCATGGTTTAGCTTTTCTCGGAATGCACGAAGCCGCTCCCCTGAAACTGGAGAGGCGTGGGTAACAAAAGGGAATCGGTTATTGTCTACAGCAATAAACGCTTAATTGAGCGGGAGCTATAAATGAATCGTTGATGTGCTAGTAGGCCGGTCCTGCCCTGATGATTTCCATGGAGGTAAATGAATCCAGAAACAAATAAGACGTCATGGCTCGCACCTTTGTTGTTTTTATAATTAGTTTGCTTTTTAACTATGTTGCGGCTATCCATAAGGCACACCTGCGCCAGGCGCAGGCGTACATATGCCCTAAACAAGGATCTGTTTGGTGGCGTTGTTATGACACTAAACAATGTGTCGGGCTGTTGATATTTAATCTGGTTATGCGTGGGCTGTGTCGCTAATCACCGCAACAACCCACCAACTGCTGTCCAGTCGAACTAACGAAAAGATGTCAATGGCAGAGGCTGCCTCGGCATTAGCGAAGTTCATAGTGAAATATTGTTCGACCGTCGCGACCTCACCGAATATTCGAATGGTACGTTCGCCGACTGTCTCGGAGTAACCGTTTTCCTTGATGCCATTTGCAACCTGGGCCTGCATGTATTGAAGCAGATCCAGTATCGAAATTTCCGGGTCGCCGGGAAACACCCTGAGGCCCAGAATGGCAGACTCATGGAAAACCTCGCGAAACAAATCCCACCGGGGTGCACTGCCTGCCTCGAATGCCAGCGCCTCGTAGGCGGTGTCGATGACAATGCCAATTTCGGTCTGCGCGTCAGTCATGATTGCCTACCGTGCTCACGATGACATCGTGGCGGGCCATGAGATCTTCAATGTTCCCGCTCAGTAAACCGAGCGCCTGCTGATCTCCACGAAGGTGCGCATCCAAGTGTGCCAGTGTCAGACCGCGCCAGGACACGTGCGCATCGGCTCCACGACATACATCTTTTGCAGGTACCACGGTTTTCGCAACGACATCCCATTGCGCCGGGCCGTTAGGAAACAGACGGGATAAGCGCTGCGCATATTCACGAAGCCATTCCTGCCCAACGTCGATGTTGTCTACGAAGTGGTTGTGATCGGCGTTAGCGAGAATGACCATGCGCTTCCAGGCACCGACTGGAATCGAACGGAATGCGTTGAGTTGGCCGTATAGCGGTAGCAGGGCGTCTCTATCTGCAACGAGTTGCAGCGTCGGCGTTGGCCGATTCCAGGCCCAGTCGATGTCCAGTGCCGAGGAACTTGGATCGACGGTCGGCGCCATGCTGTTGGCGGGACACATCGGGACGATGGCCGCGATACGTGTATCCCACGCGGGCGCACAAAGTGCAGTCCAGCCTCCGAAACTGGCACCCACGATGCCAACGTCTTCAGTCAAGGCGTTGAGCTTTTCTGCCGCCGTCGAAATCAGAAACGGAACAATGTTCTTCCGGCTTAATGCAACTTCTTCCAGGTGGGCGTTAAGGTTGGCGGCGTTACCGAGTGGTTCCTGAGAGTTCAGGAATGCATCAACGTCCTGGAATGTACTGCTTGGAACATCTGGCGAAACCACGACATAACCATGGCTGGCAAGATGGGTGCCGATGAAGGTCGCTTCGCGTCTGAAACCCGCCCACCCATGAACCAGTAGAACCAAGGGATATCGCTCAGTTCGTGCGGTAGCGTTGCGCACTGCCGCCTGACGGCTCAATTCGACTTCATCGGTACTGTCACCGGCCGCCCAGCCAGGAACAAATTCATCCTGTGTGTTCGGGTCCAGATCCGCACCGGCGAATGCTTCGGTTGCTGGGTACCAGATCTCAACCGAAACGGTGCGATCAAGTGAAGTGTCCAGCCACTCGTCCGACTTAACCCCGACGGGGAAAACGCCTCGGGAAAACGGGTCATAGGTCATGTTACTGCTCCACATTTGTGTCTTTGATTTAGACGGGTTGGTTCTGAGTGTTCGTTTGTTTGAGCCCCTTGAATCGCACCATGCCCAGCAGCATTGCGATGACAATCGAGCCCGGAATGATCCAGTTCACCCAGCCGGTTCGGCCGGTGAAGATGTCCATTTGCAGTAGGATGGTGATTAACACGAAGCCAATGAGCAGGCTTGCGACAATGGGGGCGATGAGTCGCTGGAATACATGAGCCTCCATTCCTGAACGTCGGAAAAACGCCAGTATTGCCAGGCTTGCCAGCACCTCCAACGCAGGGATGCCGATAACGGCAGGCGCAGAGCCGAGTACATACAAATCGAGATAAGGGTCACCATTAGCGGCGATGAAGATGCATGTCACCGCCAGGGCGAGGCACGTCATGGTGATGCTGGCGACCCAGGGTGAGCCGAATCGCGGGTGCAAAAACGCCAGTTTGCGCGGGACGAGGCCATCGCTGGCCATGGCCGCGAGATAGCGGGCGGTTGCATTGTGAAAGGCAAGGACCGAGGCAAACCAACTGGCGACGACCAGAACTTCCAGTACCTTGACTGCCCAACTGCCGAGGTAAGTGTTGGCGGCGGTAAAGAAGAGGGTGGTTGATTCTGTATTGGCGACATTCATCGCGTTACTGACACCGTAGGCGCTGATAATTGCCCAGGTGACCAGCGCATATAGCCCGCCCATGAGGGCAAGGGAGCCAAAGGTCGCATTGCGGATGGTCCGCTTGCGGTCCTTCGCTTCCCGGGAATAGAGGACTGTGGCTTCGAAACCGGCGAAGGCAGAAATGGCGATGGCGAATTGCACGCCGGCATGAGAGTCGATGCCACCGAATGGCGAAACAGGTATCAGCGAGAGACCTTCAGGCCCGCCTTTCAGAAGGATCGCCAGCGACAGCACCACCAAAATGGCGACTTCCAGCGTGATGACCACGCCCAGCACGCGCGCATTGACTGCAACGCTGCGAGTACCCAGCACACCAATCAGCAGCGTCATACCCAATGCCCAGAAGTACCACGGCATGCTGAAGCCCAGCAGGTCCAGAGCCGTTGCATCTAGAAACACTGCAAAGGCACCGCCACCGCCAATTGCCGCGCAGGCATACACCAGTAGTGCCACGTATGAAGCACCGGCGCCGGCCATAGGCCCCAGGCCCTCCGAAACGAAACCGTACAAACCGCCCACTCGGCTCAGACGAGCCGCCATCGCGATGTAGCCGACTGCAAAAATTGCCAGAACCAGGGCCGCGAGCAGGAAAACCACTGCACCGCCCGCGACACCGCCTCGCCCCACCAGCAAGGGGATCGCCCCTAGGGAAAACCCCAAGGGCGCCGCTGCGGCAATGACGAAAAACATCAGTTGCCAAGCACCGACCCGGTGCGCCAAAGTCCCTGCCGAACCGCCATTCACGGGCCGTGATTCAGAATTGGGCATGTGTACCCCTCGCTTATTATTGTTGTTGCCAAAACGTTTTGGCGACAATAGAGTTGGCTGACTTGCCTTGCGTTGTCAACAAGATTTACAACGGAGTTTCGATGAGCAAAACACCACGCCCCAACATCGGGGACGTTGCCCGAGAAGCGGGTGTTTCCAATACGACGGTGTCCCACGCGCTCAATGGCAAAGGGCGTGTTGACGAGGAGACGCGGACACGGATCGCTGAGGCTGCACAGCGAATCGGTTATGTACCCAGTCGCGCGGCACGCAGTTTGGTGCTGGGCAAATCGGATGCCATTGGCTTGTTTCTTCCCCAAGTAGCCAATTTGTCTCTGCACGAATTGCTGTCTTCGGACTGGTATGGGCGAATCGTGGCGGGTGCTAGCCAGGCTGCTTTCGAGTCAGGGCGGGTACTGACGCTGCTACACATGACATGCGCAGCGGAAGAGGCGGCGCGCTTGGGGCTGGATGGAGTGATTCTGCTCGATCCCGTTCAGGACGATCCTCGCAAGCACGTCCTGCTCAAGAATCGCTTGCCGCATGTCCTTCTGGGCCGGGATACCCAAAGCAGCACCAGTTGCACGGTCTGCCCCGATACCCATCGCGCCATGGTCACGCTGCTTGAACATTTGCTTGAGGCCGGAGCGACCTCTATTGCCTTGCTGACGCACGATTTGCCCTGGGATTTGCTGGACGAAGAACAGCAAACCTATGTGGACTGGATGCGAGCACACGACATGCCAGCGGTGTCCCATACCGTGCCGATCAGTGAATCGCGCACTCGTGAGGAGATTTATCAGTCGGCCTATAAGGTAGCCTGCGCAGTGCTTTCAGCGCCCAATCGGCCTCGGGCGATCATAGGGTTAGTCGAGGACTTTGGCCCTGCCATCGTTGCGGCGGCAGAGTCTTTGGGCCTGCGCGTGCCTGACGATCTGCTGGTCGCTCAGGACTCTGATGGGCTGAGAGCGCAGTTGAGCAGGCCACCCATTACAGCTATCGATATGCACCCTGAGCAGCAAGTTGCGGCCGCTGTCGCGCTGCTGATCGAACAAATCCAGGGCCACTCCGTAGTTATGGAAACAAGAGCCCCGATCACCTTGAACGTCAGAGGGTCGACAGTGACCCGCTCGTGAGGGAAAGTAAGTCAACGAGCGTGACCATAATCGGTCACGTTCACATTGATCCTGAGATCGGCCCCATTGGATTTGGCACAGCCGACCCATAGTGGACTTCCGTAGTGACCTGTGCACAAGGTCACTATGGTGGTGGAGCTTTCACTTTGCCTGCACGATGCCCGGTGGCGACCATGTTCCGGAACCAGCTGGAAGAATGGAGGGCGCCTGCGTTTTCGGCCAGTAGAGGCGCATAACGAGATAGATGGGGCCGTTGAGGGCTGGCAACCAGTTTGCTTCTTTCGCCTTGCCTGGGGAATCCTTCTGGATATAGAGGGTGAGTGATCCATCGGCATTCTTTTTCATGCTGGGCAACATTGGCGAATTGATGAGGTAGCGGTTGATCGAGTTCTGGATCAACAGCTGCCTCTTGCCGTGGTACATCGTGACTGACCAGAAAGCGTTTACTGGCGGTAGTTTGCCGGCTGGAAAGGTCAGCGTGTAATTGTGCTTACTTCCATCGAGAAGCTCACCTTTTGCGTCGTTGCTGGCAATGGGGTACACATCTTCGACAGCATCATTGCCATAGATACCAGCCTTCGCAGCGGTGGCACGCATCAGCCAATTGCCGTTGTAAAAGTTCTCGTCTCCAAAAACAGAGCCGACCTTCCATCCATTGACTTGCTTGACCCTTGATGCGAGAAACTTTTCGATTTTCTCCTCACCGTCCTTCATGCCGAGCAAAACGGCCGCTTTGTGTTCCTCGGAAAGATCTTTGAACTCAAAGGTCTTTCCGGGCCCGATTCCGATGCTGGCGAGTCTGGCGCGCAGGTTTTTATCCAGTGGGGTTTCTGGCACGAATTGAAGCGCGGCATCCAGATACTCGTAGAAGTTATCTTTGATTCCCTGGGAGGTGGCCGGGGGGAAATCAGTATTGGGTATGGCGGCTAGAGCCGGTTGTTTAAGGAATGCCGAGAGTGTCTGCGCTTTGTACCCTGACTGAACCTTCATTACGTTCGGCATGTCCGCTGCGTTGAACAGTTGAGTCCGAAAACAGTGAGCGCGAAGGGCGTGGTCGAGTGAAAGACTTTTTTGATTCCGTCAGGTGGCGAACCTTTCCAATCAGGGCCAACTACCAAATAGTCGCCAGGTTCCGTTCCAGTGGCGCGACTGCCAATGTAGCGGTAGTTATAAGTGTTGCCATCGATAAACTGCACCGAGTATTAACGTTTTTTACGACTGCCGGTACGGAATGACGATGGGCTCAGAGCGCAGATCCAGCCAGAGCATGGAATATGGCGTATCGTTGATGACTCCGTAAGGAATGTCAGGTGTCGGTTTATTGCAACCAAACGCACCGAAACAGCTAAGGCCGTTCTTCGTATCCGATCACTGTTCGAGACGAAAAGTAGTCATTCGTGACTGACTGCTCCTGGCCGATTGTGTTGAAAAAGTCGGCCTGCGTTTTTATGGCAGAAACGTGCGCGTCGGAGGTTGAAATCCAGAATCTTCGCAGAGGCTTTAGGTCCAGATTTAACGTAGCAGCGTGCTAAAAAGGCGCTTTCGCCGATCAGTCTTCTGACCGTTTGAGAAAACCGACTTTTCAACAGAATCGACCCTTAGCTGACATTCGAGTGCATAAGTCCAGTGAGTATGCCTGGCTGATAGAGAAGAGCGCCTATGCGGCGCTCGCTGGCTCTCAGTTAGCCTTCGCAACAGGGGGGGGTGTCCATTGGCCGTTCAGCGCCGCTGGCTCTGGCCAGTACGCACGGATATACAGCGAGAAATCTGCGCCTTTGGGGGCCGGCAACCAATTGCTTTCCTTGTCCTTGCCCGGCGATTCGTTTTGCACGTAAATCGTCAGTGAGCCGTCAGCGTTGGACTTCAAACTCTTATTTTTGGTGCCGATGGAGTAACGGGCCAGATCGTTGGGGGAGAAGAAGTGCTGCTCGTTATACAACGTCAACGACCAGAACCCTTTGACCGGCGGCAATTGACCTTTGGGGAAGGTGACGCTGTAGCCGTTCTGCCCATTCAGACGAGTGCCGGATGCATCCAGGTCTTGGTAAAAGTACTTGGTCTCTTTTTGCTGGTTGACGAAGATATTCGAGCGCGCAACCGCAGTTCGGGTGAAATAGTCGGTACCAAAAGCCGCGCCATTGCTAACGGTGCTCCAGTGGTGGGGCAGTTGCAGGCCGTAGTTGCGGAACTGCAACAGTGGGTCGACGACTTCGCTGTCGGCCTTTTTGGCTTCATCGATCATCGCGGCCTTCAGCTGCGGATCAGCTTTGGCGATAGCAGCGAGAGCGGCCATTTGCGCGTAGCGGGCCTCTTCGCCTGGCAGCGGTTTGGCGTCTTTGAGCAGTGCTGGCAACTCGTCGAAGAACTTCTCTGGCACGACCCATTTGGTTTCGCTACTGCCTGATTCCTGCGATGGAAATTTCGGCAGCTGCGACCAGTCCCGGCGTTTGACCTTGCCGTCGTACTTGGACAGCGGGTACATATCAATCCCGGCCAGTGTCGGCTGCACGGCCTTGCGATCACCTGCCGTATCGTCCTGGAATACTCGGGGAATCACAAAGCCGGTGTTGGTGTGCGCACGGAACACCTTGGTGATGCCGGCGGGTACCTTGCCTTTCCAGTCAGGGCCTACTAGCAGGTAGAAGCCAGGTTTTGTTCCGTACATCTTGCCGAGTTCGGCAAAGCTGTCAGAGCGCAGGTCGACAACCTGATAAACCCAGAAACGGTTTCCAAAGTCTGGCACTTGAATAATTACCGGCTCCAGATCCAGGGCAATGCTACCGGCGCCGTAAACCACGTCCTGATTTGGACAAGCCACTAGACGCTCGGCAGGATCGATATAGTCACTGAGCAATGACAGGTGGTTGATTGGCGCCACCGGCACGATTCCGCCCATCAGACCGGGTTCTGGCAGGTCTTTAAAGGTCTGGCGGCGGTTGAAAATGTTGGCCATCGGCCAACCCCAAAAGTACGCCTCCCGCGCCATCATCCGAACGTAGGACTCAGTCACCTTGGTGTCGGCAATCGGCCCCGGAGGTGCCATATCGGCCGCAAAACTCTGGGTTGTCAGCAAACATGCGGCAACGAGGGTGCTGAGCGTCAGTGCGAGTAGGGGGCGACGATTTCCATTCATAGCGTGTCCTTGATTGTTTAGAGTCATGATCCGTAGGGAGCGCAGTTACGATAGCTCAACTCCAATTGAAACGTTGTGCACGTCCATTTGATGTGGCCGCTTTTGGCCGATTGCGGCCTGTCGCAAAGTGCAACAATAGCCCCCCACCTCGAAATACCAGACTCAGCTCTGCGCGTTCAAAAACAAAGAAAACAACTCTGACTGAGATTTAATCCCAAGCTTGCTGTACATGTGCTTGCGATGGACCTTCACCGTCTCTGCGGAAATCGCCAGCTTGCGCGCGATCTCCTTGTTCGAGCAGCCGCTGAGCATCAACCGGCCGACATCCAGTTCGCGGGCAGAGAGCGGGGTGTCCAACTGTTGGTCCGTGGAGCCCAGCCAGGTCTGCCAGTTGGGCGCAGGCGAGGCGCTCTGCTCCAGTGCCTCGCGCTCGAAGGCCATGCGCTGACGCATCAAAGGGGCAACCCAGGATTGGATGAGTGTGAGCAGGGCGATCTGGTCTGCGCTGAAGGGGCGCTCACTTCCCAGCGACAGGCTGAGGGTGCGTTGCGCGTCGAGCTGGACGTTGATATGGACTTCGTCGGCGACGATATTGAGGCGGAAATAGCGTTGGTAGTAGTCGGTTTGCTCGAAGCACTCCGGCGCCACGTCGGCTAACCAAAACAAGCCATTGTGTGGCGCTTCCCGGTTGGCCAGGTAAAAGGGGTCGAGCAGGTACAGGCCTTTGAGGTAATCCTGAAACAGGGGGTCTGGCCCGCCATCCTTGCCAGGGCATTCTGCGAGCACCTGCGGGCAGCTATTGCTGAGAATCAGCGCGACCCAACTGTCCACCGGAATGTACCTGCCCAGCAGACGCACCAGGACCAGCCAGAAATTAGGACGGTCAAGTGCCTCGATCAGCCTGCCAATCGCCTGGTGCCAGGCCATGTCCTGCAATGTGATGCTCACGTTCCTACCCATATGGGGTTACCCCATCGAAGTGATTACTTTCCGTTTTATGGCTCTCCATACTTTGTTCAGCCCTGGCGGGTGCTGTTCAGTTTGGCGATTGCGACCCGAATACACGTGAAAGGATCACCGATGAAGATTGAGCTTGTACAACTAACCGGTCGCGATGGCGATACCGCTTATAACCTAGAGCGTACCTTGCAGGCCATCGCTAGCTGCGCTGCAGATACCGATCTGCTGATTTTTCCAGAGACGCAGTTGATGGGGTTTGCCAGCGCGCAACAGCTCGCTGATGTCGCCGAGCCCCTGGACGGTCCCAGTGTGCAGGCCGTACAGCGCGCCGTAAACGAACGCAATGTCTCTGTGGTGATTGGCTTGGCCGAGAACGCCGCCGGCACCTTCTACAACACCTCATTGCTGATCACCCCGCAAGGCATCGCCTTGAGTTATCGCAAGACCCACCTTTGGCCGTCGGAACGGGGCTTGTTCCAGCCTGGAGATCGCTATGCCACTGTGCTTTGGCAGGGCATCCGCGTCGGCATCCTGATTTGCTACGACATTGAGTTGCCAGAAAGTGCTCGCGCACTCGGCCAGCTTGGCGTCGAGCTGATCCTGGTCACCAACGGCAACATGGACCCGTACGGCCCTGTGCACCGTACCGCGATCATGGCCCGTGCTCAGGAAAACCAAGCATTCGCAGTGATGGTGAATCGAGTGGGCGAGGGCGATGAGGGCCTCGTTTTTGCCGGTGGGAGCGCGGCAATCGACCCCTTCGGGCGCACGCTGTTCGAAGCGGGGCGCGCAGAATGCCGTCAGGTGGTGGAGCTGGATCTCGACCTGCTGCGCACCGCCCGCCAGGAATACGACTACCTCAATGACCGCCGCCTGCTGCTGGCCGGCGAGCGGGTCGAGCACCCGGATGGCCGACGTGAACTGCTGATCCCCTTGGTCGGGGGCGAGGGGGCTGACCACGCCAAGGCGGTTGCCCCGTCTTAACGCCGATCTGCCTTGCCATAACCATAATTCATTACTGGCCGTCGCCGTGCTCGTGTCCCTGGGCCCGGTGCCAACGCGTTGGAGCACCCCCATGAAACCCACTCGTTACCTGCAAATCGCACTGGTCTCGCTGTTCAGTGTCGGCCTGGCCTGCGCCGAGGCTGATGAAGCCGCCAAGCGCAGTCTTCATGTCTACAATTGGTATGACTACATCGCCCCGAACACCATTAAAGACTTCGAGAAAGAAGCGGGTATCAGCGCGGTGTACGACGTGTTCGACAACAGTGACGTGATGCAAAGCAAGTTGATGGCCGGCCGCAGCGGCTATGACGTAGTGGTGGCCAGTGGTGACCTGCTGCCGAACCTGATCAAAGCGGGCGTGCTGAAAAAACTGGATCGCAGCCAGTTACCCAACTGGTCCCACCTGGATCCCGATCTCCTCGCCAAGTTACAAGGCAACGACCCCGCAAACAGCTATGCGGCCCCCTATCTATGGGGCACCACTGGCATCGGCTATGACGCGGACAAGGTTAAATCGATACTGGGCCCAGATGCCCCAGTCAACTCCTGGGACTTGATTTTCAAGGAGGAAAATGTGGCCAAACTGAGCCAATGCGGCGTGGCCATGCTGGACGCGCCTAACGAGGTTATTCCCATTGTGTTGCACTACCTGGGGCTGCCCTACAACAGTCAGAATCCGGACGACTACAAAAAAGCCCAGGCACTCCTGCTCAAACTGCGTCCGCATATCGCCTACTTCGATTCTTCCAAGTTCATCTCTGACCTGGCCAATGGCAACATTTGCGTCGTGCTGGGATGGGCGGGGGGTGTTGCCGATGCGCAAAAAGCGTCCGAGCTGGCTGGCAACCATCGCAACCTTGTCTACAGCATTCCGCGTGAAGGGGCTCCGGTGTGGGTGGAGAGCCTGGTACAGCTCAACGATGCGCCCAACCCTGAGCAAGCGTTGGCCTTTATCAACTATATGTTGCGCCCTGAAGTCATCGCGCAGTCATCCAACTACCTGAGCTACCCGAACGCCAACAAAGATGCCACCGCGCTGGTCGATCAGAAAATCCGCGACAACCCAGGGGTGTATCCGTCCAAGCAAGTCCTGGACACATTATTTCCGCTGGAACCACTGCCGTTGAAGGCTGAGCGCGTGCGGACCCGCACTTGGAATACGGTGAAGACCGGCGCCTGATAGGCCCGTTCTGGCGATGCCTGGCCAAGCCCCGTCATGAAACCCATCGAATAAGAGAGCACTCATGAAAGACACGATCAAGCCCCGTGCCCGCGACCTGAACATTCGGTTCGGCCAACTGCAACCTGGCGCCCTGAATGCCATTACTGATGTGCCGGGCGTACGGGTGGGCCACAGTAATGTGCGGGGGCGTACCGCCAACGGTCGGGACATTATGACCGGTGTCACGGTCATTGAACCGCGAGCCGGTTCCACCAGCCAGCATCCGTGTTTTGCCGGTGTCCACGTGTTGAACGGTAACGGCGACGCCACCGGCCTGGAGTGGATTCGCGAGGCGGGTTTGTTGACCAGCCCCATCGCGTTCACCAACACCCACAGCCTGGGCGTGGTGCGCGATGCGCTGGTGGTGCTGGACCGTGAACAACAGCCCGATGACGGCCGTCTGTACTGGAACATGCCGGTGGTGCTGGAGACCTATGACGGCCTGCTCAGCGACATCAACGGTTTTCACGTGAAGCCTGAGCATGTGGCACACGCCTTGGAAAGTGCGGTGGGTGGGCCCGTGATGGAAGGCGCGGTCGGCGGCGGCAGCGGCATGATCTGCCACGAATTCAAGGGCGGCATCGGCACCGCATCGCGGCGCCTGGGCAGTGCGCAGGGCGGTTGGACCGTTGGCGCCATCGTGCAGGCCAACCACGGCATCCGTAACGAACTGCGCGTGGACGGCTACCCGGTCGGGCGCTACATGGAACAGGCCGACTCGCCATTCCTCAAGGCTTCGTTGCCGCACCCAGGCATGGGTTCGATAGTCGTTTGCCTGGCCACCGACGCGCCGTTGCTGCCGCACCAATGTACGCGCCTGGCGCAACGTGCAAGCCTGGGCCTGGCCCGCACCGGTGGCGGTAACGAAGACCACAGTGGTGACATCTTCATCGCCTTCGCCACCGGCAATCATGTGCCGCCGGCCGCTTATGAGTGCAAGCGTGCGTCCACCACCGACAACCTGAGCATGGTCAACAATGACCACATCAGCGAGTTGTTCCTGGCTGCCACCGAAGCGGTGGAAGAAGCAATCATCAATGCCTTGCTAGCCAGCGACACCGCCGAAGGCAATGGCCATGCGGTGCCGGGGCTGGACGCTGAGACGCTGCTCGACGCGCTGCATCAGGCCGGCTGGCCGGGCGCGGCAAAAGGTTGACGGAACCTGCGGTATTGGGGGGGCGTGCGTGTTCTGCATTCATGCCACCTCCAATGCGGTGATGCTCATGGGCTATGACCTGGAGGGTGAACGTAAATCACGCGATGCCCGACTTGCCTGGCCTTCGCTAGAATATATTTCTACAGAGCCTAGTAGTTGTCCGCCCATCGGCACATTTTGCTCTCGCCCAACAGCACAGGTTTGCCCGGTTCCGACCCCTGCGGTAGTTGCCTGGCCACCACCGTGCAATAGGAACTTCCCGAGGCGTTAAGTTCGTAGTCCGCTCCCGGCTTGGGTACAAAGGTGAACGTGTTGTAGCAACCATCGCGGTTGTAGACAAAGGCCATGGGCTCGCCTGCCGGTATCTTGAACTCACTCGACACCGTGCCAGGTGGCTGTGCGTCATTGGGTGGCATGCCCAGGCTTTCGTTATTGCGGTCAGCGTAGCCTTTGCGCGGCGCCACCAGCACACCGGCGCCGGGCAGGCGGTAGTCGATGCAAGCGGATTTGGGGATGGCCCTGACCATGCCATCGCTGAACACTCGCAAGCGTGCTGTCTGATCACTCGCTGGCAGGCTGTAGGGCGTTGAAAAAGATCTGACATTGGTGAAGGATCCACAGCCGCTGAGTAGTACCAGCAAGCTTGCGCCGACCAACGCGTTACGAAAGGGCGAGGGTAGAGTCAAGAGGGGTGCTCCATGCGGTTTAAATCTCCAGGTAAACGGCGCCATACACCGTGGCGCCGACAGTTGCCAGTCTTGGTCCACAAATGTGGCAATAAGTGCCCCGGCGCCGTGCAATTGAAATGTCGTGGCTGCAATAAGCGCTCATGGCCTGATCGCGGCGCCTGTGGGAGCAAGCTTGCTTGCGAATGGGCCAGAAAACCCCAGCCAAACTATTTGTCTGTAGGCGCGGATTCATCCGCGAAGCCCGCGGCGCGGAATGCCTGATTCACCGTTGCCTTTCGCAAGCAAGCTTGCTCCCACATTGGCTGCAACGTGCCGCATTCTGTTGGAGGTGTTGAGCACTTTGCAATGACTGTGGAAGCAAGCTTGCTTGCGAATGGGCGCCCGAAAACCCCAGCCAAACTTATTTGTCTGTAGGCGCGGATTGGTCCGCGAAGCAAGTGATGCTGAGACCGGCCGCCCGCGCGGCCTTTCGCAAGCAAGCTTGCTCCCACATCGGCTGCAACGTGCCGCATTCTGTTGGAGGGGCGCTGAGCACTTTGCCACGACTGCGGGAGCAAGCTTGCTTGCGAATGGCCGCCAGAAACCCCCAGCCAAACTTATTTGTCTGTAGGCGCGGATTGGTCCGCGAAGCAAGTGATGCTGAGACCGGCGCCCGCGCGGCCTTTCGCAAGCAAGCTTGCTCCCACATTGGCTGCAACGTGCCGCATTCTGTTGGAGGTGGGAGCAAGCTTGCTTGCGAATAGGCGTGGGCGCGAATAGATCGAAAACCAGGGACGCCGTGCGCCCCATCGCAGCCTGCGGCAGCGGACAGCAGGTTACGTTGCCGCGTAATCGTTACGGGTACTTCGCATCTAAGTATGGCAAGGCTTTTGATCAGATCACTCGTAGCCTGCTAACAACGCATCCACCAACCCTTTAGCCCCGTCAATGTGGTGCAGTGCAGACCACACCAACCCTCGGTCAGGGTTGGGCGTGTCGCACAGTTCGAACGTTGAGGCATGGGCGCATTTGAGTAAGTGCGACAGATGGGTCAGTGCATCTTCCAGGCTGATGCCTGCGTTCACACTGAAGAAGGGTTGTTGTTCTGAATCGCAGGTGCCGAAGGGCAGCGTGGTGGTTTCTGTGATGTCATTCATGGTCAAAATCCTTATCAATAAATTCCAAATGGCGGATACGAGCGGTGGCTTTAGGATTTGGGTATTCGCCAGAACTGCCACCAACGCCTGGGCCGGCTTTACAGCGTTCGACGTTGAGCTTGGCGTGGTAAATCGCATAGCGCTGGGCCAGCACTTTGGTCCAGGTCGACGGTGAACCTGGGGGTGGCGTTCAGGGGGTGGTCGGCGGGTAGGTAGAGGGGGATTTTGGGTGGATCGGGGGTTGGTTTGACCATGATGGAGATTGCGTAGAGTTCAAGGAATTACCAACCCGTCGTGACCAAACGAATGGGTGGCAACTGTGCGAGGGTTGGTCAACCGAGCTACGGACACCTCGGCGCATCAGAAGATGCCCCGCGCACAGCTGCCATAAAACGTCATGCGAGAGCATGGCTAGGCAGTACGGAGTGTTCATAGCATCGGGTGACCAAACCCGGCCGCGGATGAGCCGTGGCGCAGGGAGAATAGTTACGGGATGGGATGAGCACAACTAAGGAAATGTAAGCGAATTATTCAATTATTGCAGGAGTTGTAGGATAAATCCTAGGACTTTTCCGAAGGTTTTGTTTCGTCACGTGTACGCGGGTGAAGGGTAGCAACGACCGTCCTAGTTCTGTTTCTTGAATGAGCACTGTTTGATATCAAGTGGGCGCCGCCGTGTATCAGGCCCTCACACCGACACCGCTCTCACCCCATCGCAACCCCACAAACCCCACCCCCGCACCTACCACCAACAACCCCACCGAAACCACCAAAGCCAACCCCAACCCCGCCATAAAACCCTCCACCGTTACCCCTCGCCCCCAAAACCCAAACACCGCCACCCCCACGATTCCGCCAACCTGGCGAGCCGCATTCAGCAGCCCAGACGCAATGCCCGCCTGGCTTCTGTCGACCGCCGCCAAGGTCGCACTGGTGATGGTCGCAATTGTCAGCGCAATCCCACCCCCCGCCAACAACATCGGCACCACCAACCAGCCATAGGCCTGTGCCGCCAACGCGGGTATCAGCAGCAGGTAGCCCAACGCACTGATCAGCAACCCAACGGTGGCCAGGGCGCGTTTGCCGATGCGGCCCATCAACTTGCCAGCCACGATGTTCATGCCCATCAGAACCCCCATCATCGGCAAGAAAGCCAAGCCCGTTTGCTCCGGTGTGAACTGTTCAATGGCCTGGAAGTACAGGCTGAACGCGAACACCATGCCGTAGAAGACCAGGTTCACCATCAGCCCGATCAGGGTTGCGCTGCTCAGCGTGGGGTTGCGGAACACGCTCAGCGGCAGCATGGGGCGGGGCGTGTGTGCTTGCAGCCAAATGAACAGGGTGCCTAGCAGCAAGCTCAGTAACGCGGTGCCCAGGGTGACGGGGCTTGTCCAGCCCACTTGGCTGGTTTGCGTCAGGGCAAAGGTGAAGCTGGCCAAGGTCAGTGCCCCGGTGATTTGCCCAGGTATGTCCAGGGCCCGATCCGGTTGTGCGGGGGAGGTGGGGGCATAGCGGTAGGTAATCCATAGACCGGCAAGGCCGATGGGTACGTTGAGGTAAAACAGGCTGCGCCACCCCAATGTGGCAATCAGCAGCCCCCCTATCACGGGGCCGGCAGCCAGGGCGATACCGCCGCCGGCGCCCCACCAACCGACCGCGCGGTTGCGCGCCGCTTCATCGGTAAAGGCCTGTTGCAGCAGCGACAGCGAGGTGGGCACCAACAGTGCCGCGCCAACACCTTGCGCCAGGCGCCAGGTAATCAGTGCCTCAAGGCTGTGGGCGGTACCGCAGCCCATCGAGGCGAACGTGAATGCGCCGAAGCCGATCATGAACACGCGCTTGGCGCCCAGCCGATCGCCCAGCGTGCCGGCCAGCAGCAGTAGCGAGGCGAACACCAGTGCGTAGGCGTTGACCACCCACTGCAAGCCGGTGACGCCGGCGCCCATGGCCAGGCGCAAGCTTTGCAGCGCGACGTTGACCACGCTGACATCCATGAGCACCACGAAAAAGCCCAGGCAGGTGGCGAACTGCACAAGCCTTGCAGAGGAGCGGGGTGGGGTTGGCATCGTTTGACCTCCTGGTTGGAGGTGACAGGGTACGGCGGTGCGATCTGTGCGAATATTCGGTAAGTCTGCACACTTGCCTGGAGAAAACGCACCGATGTTTGATTGGGAAAACCTTCGCGTGTTCTTGGCCGTGGCGCGCGCCGGCAGCTTGTCGGGCGCAGCAAGGGCGCTCAAGGTCGACCATGCCACGGTGAGCCGACGCTTGAATGCGCTGGAAGCCCAGTTGAACGTGCGCCTGGTCGACCGCCAGCCGCGCGCCTGCCACCTCACTGCCGTCGGGCTGCAGGTGCACACCCTGGCCGCCGAGATGGAGGCCAACGCCTTTGCCGTGGAGCGGCTGGTGCGCGCCGAGCAGTCGCCGGCGGCGGGGCGGGTGACGGTCAGCGCGCCGCCGGTGTTGGCCAGCAATTTCCTGGCGGGCACGCTGAGCCAGTTCTGCAAGCTGTATCCGCAGGTGCAGCTGTCGATCGCCAGCCAAGCGCAGAGTGTGTCGTTGGGCCGTCGCGAAGCCGACATCGCCGTGCGCTTGTACCGCCCGACCGAGCCTGACAGTGTCACGCGCAAGCTGGGCGACATGCCGTTCGCGCTGTACGCAAGCCAGCACTATGAACACCTGGGCACGCCAGCCGAATGGGCGTTCATCGCCTACGAACCTCAGTATGCCGACATGCCCCACCAGAAATGGCTGCTCAGTGCCGCGCAGGGCCGCAAGGTCGTGTGCGAAGTCAGCGATATCACCACCCAGCACGCGGTCGCCCGCACGGGTGTGGGTGTGGCCGGGCTACCCACCTTTATCGGTGATGCAGACCCGCTGTTGCGCAGGCTGCCCTGTGAAGGCGATGGGTTTTCCCGTGAAATCTGGTTGGTGGTGCACGCGGACCTGAGGCATTCGCCGCTGTTGCGGGCGGTGATGGGGTTTATCGTTCAGGTGATTGGCGAGCGGTTCGGTACGCTGGCATGAGTTGCGGTGCGCCCCGTCGCAGCCTGCCGCGCAGGCGCAGGCGCACTCGCCGCACCGTCCTTAAGCACCGACACCGGATAAATCGCCGTGAACGCCCCGGCATCCACCTCCAGCGCCCGGCAATCCACGCCGTACACGTGCGCAAGGTTATGCGCGGTCAGCGTGGCGCGTGTGGTACCGCTGCAATGCACCTGGCCCTGATGCAGCATCAGGGTGTCGTCGGCATAGCGGCTGGCCAAATTCATGTCATGGAAAATGGCCAGCGTGACGATGTTGTTTTCGCGGGTGTACGTGCTCACGGCGTCGAGTATTTGCAGTTGGTTGGCCAGGTCCAGCGCTGACGTCGGTTCGTCCAATAGCAACAGTTGCGGGCTACGCACCAAGGCAAGGGCCAGGCCGATCATTTGCCGTTCGCCGCCTGAGAGTTGCCCGGGCTGGCACTGGGCGAAGCGCTCCAGGCCCAACAGCTCGAGCATGTGCGTGGCTTTGCGCTGTGGGGCTTGGCCGGTAGTCCAGCTGCGTGCACTGCCGCGCTGGGCCAACAGCAGCAATTCGTACACCGACAGCCGTACGTCCAGGTGCCCCATGTCTTGGGCCACGTAGCCGATCAGTTGCGCGCGGGTGCTTTGGGGCGTGCCCAGCAACTGCGTGCCATTGAGCGTGGCCGAGCCTTGTGCCGGCACCAGCCCGCACAGGCCTTTCATGAAGGTGGACTTGCCCGCGCCATTGGCGCCCAGCAGGGCCAGGGTGCGGCCGGGCTGGGCCTGGATGTCCAGGCCCTTGAGGATGGGCTTGCCTCGCAACGTGACTGTGTAGTCGGCGGTAGTAAAGCTCATCGGGACGTCAGCCTCCGGTCGCGCAGGATAAGGATGATGAAAAACGGCAGGCCGATCAGCGAGGTCATCATGCCGATGGGCAACACGGCGCCGGGCACGATCAACTTGCTGGCCAATGACGCCAGGGTCACGAAGATCACGCCGCAGGCGACGGTCACCGCGATGGTGAAACGTTGGTCTTCACCCACCAACAAGCGGGCGACGTGGGGTGCCACCAGGCCGACGAAGCCGATGATCCCGACCACCGAAGTCACCGCGCCCGCCAGCATGGCCGCCAGCACCAGCATCACGGTGCGGACCCGTTTGACTGGCACGCCGAACACCACGGCCTGTTCGCCGAAGCTGCGCAAGGCGGTCAACGCCCAGGCCTGCGCCAACACGATCGGCAAGGCGACGGCAGCGATCACCGCGCACAGGGTCACTTTGGTCCACGTGGCGTGCAGCAGCGAACCCATCAACCAGAAGACGATGCTTTGCAGTTGGTCGGCGCTGGCCACGTATTGGATCAGACCCAGCAGCGAGCTGAAGACGAAATGCACGGCGATACCGAGCAGCGTGATGGCTTGCAGGCCAATGCTGCCCCGGCTCATCAGCAAAATGATGCCCACCGTCAGCAAGGAAAACAGGAACGCATTGGCGGTGATGATCAGGTCGGTGCTCACGCCGGGCAACGCCTGGCTGATCGACACGTTGAAGGCCAGGGCCAACGAGGCGCCAAACCCTGCGGCCGAGGACAGGCCCAGGGTGAAGGGCTCGGCCAGGGGGTTATCCAGCACCGTCTGCATCATCAAGCCCGCCAACGACAGGCTGGTGCCGGCGAGCACGGCCATCAGCGTCATGGGCATGCGCAGCTCCCACAGGATCACGCGGGTGCTGGCATCGACGCTGTCGGGCTGCAGCAGGCCGCGGATGGCCTGGCCGAAGGTCAGCGTGCCGGAGCCGACCACAAGGTCAGCCACGAACGCGGCCACGGCACACACCACCAGGATCACCAGCAACAGGCTGCGGCGCCTGACCGTGTGCGTGTAGCGCGCTTGAAGCGCTGCCGGGGTGACTGGGGTCGTCATGGGTGGATCGCAGGGGCAGGGGCGTACAGGATCGACGGCACCGCCTTGAGGCCCGTCAGGCTGAACAACGCCTTCAGGCTTTGTGCGGTGTCCAGTTGCCAGGCGCTGTCCGGGTAGAATGACTGGCTCAGGTATTCAAGCGCCAAAATGTTCCAGGAACTGGCGTAGAACTGGTGGTAGATGCCGTAGACCCGATGGTTCTGGCTGGCCTTCAATTGAGAGAAGCCGGGGCGTTGCTGCAGCAGGCTCAGCGAATGGTCGATGGCTGCCTGTTGAACGCCCTCGCCAAAACCGAACGGCGCGGCGACCGAGGTATTGCCGGGGAATTTGGAACTGGTCATCAGGTACACGTCAGGCTGCTTGCCCAACACCGTTTCCAGGGTGACTTCCCCCGTCGCGCCCGGCAACAGGCTCGACCCCAGGTTTTGTCCGCCTGCGGCCTGCACCAGTTTGCCCCAGTACACGTCGCCATGGGTAAAGCAGCAGGTGGCAGAGCCGGCCTGGCCCGCTTTGGCTTCCACGAACACCACAGGTTTTTGTGTGTGCTGCTGCGCAATGGCCGTAACTTTCGCCAGCCGGGTCTTGTAGAAATCAAGGTAGGCCTTGGCCTCGGCTTCGCGGTTGAGCACCTTGCCCAGCAGGGCCACGGTCTGTTGGCTGTGGGTGACTGGGTCCAGGTCGCTGTCCACGAACACCACGGGAATGTGCAGCGCGGCCAGCTTTTGCTCGACCCCGGCACTGGCGAGCGACGCCCGGGCACGGGTCTGAAACACCAGCAAATCGGGGCGAGCGGCCACGATGGCTTCCAGGTTCAGGTCGCCCTCGTCACCAAACTGCATGTCGGTGGCTTGGTTGGCAGATTGGGGCCATTGCCGTTCAAACACCTGCCAGGTGTTGGGGTCGCTGCGTTTGATGATGTTGTTCCAGGCCACGATTCGCTTGAACGGGTCTTGGCGGTCGAGCACGGCCAGGGTGAACAGGTCGCGACCGTCTTGCAGCACCACGCGTTGGGGCTCGTGGTCAATCACCACTTGCCGGTTTGAAACGTCGGTCACGGTCACCGGGTAAGTGGTGGCATAGGCCATGTTTTGCCCGGCCAACAGCAGGCCGATCACAGGAAAACCAAAGCGTTTGAATAGGTGCATCAGGACATCCAAGGCAGGAGGAGGGCGAATCCAAGCGGCGCACAGCTCAGGACAGGAGGGGGAGTTTATGGAAATGAATATCATTATCCAATTAATTATTCTTTATTTTGGACACAGTGGTTCCATCGGCATTGGCGTGAAGCCCGGCCACCTGCCATTCGTCTGCTACGCGGCACTTGCCATTCACCAATGCCTCTCACGTTTAAGCGCCGACAAGCCGAGCGCTACAGTGGACGGAGAGCGAACATGCACATTGATGAAAATGCGCCGGGCAATATTTCCCAAAAGGGCGTGACCAGCCGCACCGACAGCGAAACCGGGCATGATTCAACCGGCAAGCCCCCGGCAGATTCGATACCCGAAGATAACAACGCGTCTGTCGATGAAGACATGGCGGACGTGGAGGCTGCTGATTCGGTAGCCAGTGAGCATCCCGCGCCTTGATGGTTTGGCGCTATCAAGCATGAACGCCTGGGGGCGCAAGGCTTGCCCGCGACGGTGATCTTGAGGCCGCTGTCGCAGGCACGCCTTGCTCGCATAATGGCGACCATCGTCTGATCAAAATCCTCAACGTACCCGTTAGATGGCAGAATCTGCACAACGTGAACGTTTTGGAGACCACAATGCTTCGTGTATTTGAACGAAGACTCGACCCTTTTCCACCTGACGAAGTGCCGCCGCCGCCCATGGGGCTTGCGCGTTTCCTGTGGGCCTGCACGCGCGGTGCCCGCGGTTATGTCCTGTTGCTGGCGCTGCTCGGTGGCGCGGTGTCGGTTTACGAGGCCTGGCTGTTTTCGTTCCTGGGGCAGGTGGTGGACCTGCTCTCCACCTGGCAGGCCGGTGGCGATGCGGCCGGCCGGGAAAGCCGCGTGTTGTGGGGCATGGGCCTGGTGATGCTGGCAAGCGTTGGCTTGGTGGCGTTGCGTACCATGGTGCAGCACCAGGTACTGGCGATCAATTTGCCGTTGCGGCTGCGCTGGGACTTCCATCGGCTGATGCTCAAGCAAAGCCTTTCGTTTTTTTCCGATGAGTTCTCAGGCCGGGTCACCACCAAGGTGATGCAAACGGCCCTGGCCGTACGTGACGTGCTGTTTACCCTGATCGAGATCATCCCCGGCATCGGCGTATATTTCATCGCCATCATCGCCCTGGCCGGCGGGTTTGCGTTGAAGCTGATGCTGCCGTTCCTGGCCTGGTTGGTGCTATTTGGGCTGGCCATGGTTTACTTCGTGCCCCGCTTGGGCAAGGTCGGGCAAGAGCAGGCCCATGCACGTTCGTCGATGACCGGGCGTATCTCGGATGCTTACACCAACATCACCACGGTCAAGCTGTTCTCCCACTCCAACCGCGAAGCGCACTTCGCGCGCGCGGCGATGGAAGACTTCAAGCACACCGGCTTTCGCCAGATGCGCCTGGTCAGCCAATTCGAGATCGTCAACCAGGCCTTGGTGGTTGCACTGCTGATGGCCGCTGGCGGCTACGCCCTGTGGCTATGGCACCTGGGCGAAATCGGTACCGGTGCGGTGGCGGCGATCACCGCCATGGCGCTGCGTATCAATGGCATGTCGCACTGGATCATGTGGCAGATGACCTCGCTGTTCGAAAACGTCGGCACGGTACAAGACGGCATGGCCACCCTGACCCGTGGCGCCAAGGTGCAGGATGCGCCGGATGCGGGCGTGCTGCAGACGCGCGGCGGTGCCGTCACGTTCGATAACGTGAGCTTTAACTACAATGGCGAACGCCAGGTGCTCGATGGCCTGAGCCTGAGCATCCGCCCAGGCGAAAAAATCGGCCTGGTGGGCCGCAGCGGCGCGGGCAAGTCCACGCTGATCAACCTGCTGCTGCGCTTTTACGACGTGGACAGCGGAGCGATCCGTATCGACGGGCAAGACATCGCGCAGGTCACGCAAGACAGCCTGCGCAGCGCTATCGGCATGGTCACCCAGGACACCTCGCTGCTGCACCGCTCCATCCGCGACAACATCGCCTACGGCCGCCCTGAAGCGAGCGACGCGCAAATCCGCAGTGCGGCGGCCAGCGCCCAGGCCGATGGGTTCATCAGCCAACTGAGCGACCGCCAAGGCCATACCGGCTACGACACCCTGGTGGGCGAGCGCGGTATCAAGCTGTCCGGCGGCCAGCGCCAACGCGTGGCGATCGCCCGGGTAATGCTCAAGAACGCGCCCATCCTGCTGCTGGACGAGGCTACCAGCGCGTTGGATTCAGAGGTCGAAGTGGCCATCCAGGAAAGCCTCGATGACATGATGCACGGCAAGACCGTGATCGCCATCGCCCATCGGCTGTCGACGATCGCGGCCATGGACCGGCTGATCGTGATGGATGACGGACGCATCATCGAACAGGGCACCCACGCCGAACTGCTCGCCAAAAATGGCATCTACGCGCGGCTGTGGCAGCACCAGAGCGGTGGTTTTTTGGGTGAGGACAAGGGCGTGACCGAGGCCATGGACCAAGCCTGAGCCTGAACGGCCGTGGGCGCTATTTGCACTGGGCCAACACGACCTTGCAGGTATCCGGCGTGCCCCCGGAACGGCTGGCATAGCGCGCGCAATATTCCAGGGACTTGTGGCGCGCAATGTTCTCGCTGGCGCCCCAGGCCAGGCCGCCCTCGCCGCGGGTGGGCAGCGCCTTTGCATAGCATTTGGAACTGGCCTGGCTGGAACAGCCGGCCAGCAAGGCCAGTTGCAAGGCGAGCAGGGCCGGCAAGGCCCATCGAACGTAGGGGCGCGGGGTAATGCTGGTCATTGCGGGTTCCGTGTGACGGGGGCGGCTGCATCTGGCTTTGGGCCAAACCTTGGGCCGTCATTATGCGGGCGTTCGCGGCGGTGTCTACTGCTGGCCGAAGGCCCCCAGCGCTCGCTCCCAGATTTGCCGGGTGCGCAACCACACCACTGCCTGCCAATCGCTGTCGGCAGGGTAGAACTGTTCCAGCAAACCGCGCTTGATGCGCGCGCCCGTGGCGTTCAGCGGGTCGCCGTAGAGGTGCAGCCAATGGTCATCGCGCAAGTGCTGGTGCACCTGGGGCCCGGCATAGGTGCCGCACTCGATCACGAACGGCATCAGGCGCACACCGGGCAATGCGTCGACCAGGGCCTGGGAGGTGTAGCCCGTGGAGGTGGCGGCAACGCCGGTGTCGCTCAGGGTATTGGCCCCGGTGATCAGGGTGTACAGCCACGGGCCAAACAGCGCCTGGGCGTCGGCCAGCGCTGGGTAGGGGGCTTGGGTGATGGTCATCAGCATGGGATGGCCGTACGCGCCGGCGCCAGTGTGCAGGTCGAAGGTCATGGCCTCCTGGGCGTGGCTCAGGTGCTGTTTGATGATATCGCGCAGCGTACGGTTGGACCACGACGGGCCAACGCCGCCGAAAAACAAGCCATCGGCGAACTGATACTGGCCGGCCTCAACGATCGACATCAAGCCTGGCCAGCCGTGCTCGTCGATCAGGGCGGCGAAGCGGGCGTCGGCCGCGTCGCGCTTGGGCCCTTGCAGGCTTGCACAGGTATACAGGTCATGAACCGCCGCATAGGCAGGGTTGTCGGGCAACGGTTGGGTGAAGTCCAGGTAATTGCGGTTCAGGTCGAGGTTGTCTTCGTTGACGCGGCGCATCCAGGCGGTGCCCCACGGGTTGATCAGGTGGACCATCACGATGGCGACGTCATCGGGCAACGTACGGCCGGCCAGCGATTCGAGCCAACGGCTTTGGCAGTCGGAACCGTAATAGCCCTCCACCCCATGGGTGCCGCTCAAGGCCACCAGCAGCCGCTTGGCTTGCGGATTGCCCAGTACCGCAACGTCGGTGCTCAAGGCCTCGCCAAACGGTCCGGCCAGCGGGTGTGCATAGCGCGTCAGGCTGGCGCCGGCGGCGCTGGCGGCGCTCAGGAAACGCTCACGCAGGGTGCGGTAGCTGGGGCTGGCAGGGAACGGAGTGGTCATGGGTGTGGCTCGCAAAAGGGTGCCTGCTGACTCTACAGGCATCGGCACAGGATGGAAAACGACTCAGCCCGCCAGCAGTGGAAACAACGGATGCGCCATCACCGCGCCTTCGGCCAAGGTTTCCCGCAGCCCGGGGAACTCTGGCGAAGTCACCCACGGCCGTGGCGCATGGCGCACGTCATCACCGAGCATGCGCACCGAAAACGCCCGGCGCCGCTGCCCACCGCCCACGCCTGCAGAGGCGTGCAGGGTAAGCATGTTGAAGCACACCATGTCGCCTGGCTGCAGCGCCCAGCCCAGGATCGGAAAGTCTTGGCGGTGCGCCTCGATGTTCGGCAGGTCGGCCAGGCTGCCCTCGGCGAACCACTTGGCCTGGTTGTCCATGAACGAGCGCGGCATTAGCCACGGGCCCAGGTGGGAGCCGGCGACGAACTCAAGCGTGGAGGCTTGCGCGACCGGGTCCACGGGGATCCAGAAACTGATGGTGTCGGCGCCGGTGATGTTGTAGTAGGGCTGGTCCTGATGCCAGGGCGTGCGCTGGCGGGTATTGGGTTCCTTGACCAGCAGGTGGTCGTGATACAGGCGGATCTGTCGGCTGCCGAGCAGGCGCTGGGCGATCGTCGCCAGTGCCGAATCCTCGATGAAACGCTGGTAGTGAGGGTTGTCCTGCCAGTTGCAGAAGTCTTCGAAAAACCAGCCCGGGTCATCCGGGTTACTGGCCACCTTGGCCCGCGGGCTGGGGTGGGCGAGGTTCTGTTCGATGCCGGTTTGCAGCTGCGCCACTTGCGCTTCGGTAAACGCATTGCGTATGCACAAGGCACCGTGGGTGCGAAAAAACTGCTGGGCGTCGCTGCCCAGGTCGTCGGCCTGGAAGTCACCCTCGGTCAATGCGAATTTATGCATGGCAATCACTCACCCGAGACGTCATAGCTGAAGTATTTGGCCGCGATCTTTTGGTACTCGCCGGATGCGTGCAGGGCCGCGATGGCCCCGTCGAGCCGCTGGCGCATGGCCGGATCGTTTTTGCGCACGCCAATGGCCACGCCGTTGCCAATGATGCTCTTGTCGATCACCGGCTCGCCGGCAAAGGCAAAGTCCTTGCCTTGAGGCTTTTGCAACAGGCCGCTATCACCCTGCGCCGAGGCTTGGAACGAGGCGTCCAGGCGCCCGCTGGTCAGGTCCATGAATACCTGGTCCTGAGTCTGATAGGACTGAATGCTGGCGCCGGCCGGTGCCCATTCGGCCTTGGCGTAGCTCTCTTGCAGCGAGCCCTGGACCACGCCCACCGACTTGCCCTTCAGCGAGGCAGGGGTGGGCAGCAGCCCTGAGTCTTTCTTGGCGATCAGCGAGGAAGGCGCCACATACAGTCGCTGGCTGAAGTCAACCTGCTGGCGGCGGGCTGCGGTGTCGCTGAAGGCCGAGAGGATGCCATCGAATTTGCGCGCCTTGAGGCCCGGGATCATGCCGTCGAAGGTTTGCTCGACCCACACGCAGCGCGCCTTGAGCTGCGCGCACAAGGCATTGCCCAGGTCGATGTCAAAGCCTGCCAGCGAGCCGTCGGGCAGCTTTTGCTCGAAGGGCGGGTAGCTGGGGTCCACGCCAAAGCGGATGACGTCGGCGGCGTGGCTGGTGCTCGCCATTGCCAGCCCGCAGATCAGGGCGGCGCATTGCAGGTTCAGTCGCAGCATGTGAGGCCTCGTGAAGGTCAGCAGGAAGGAGTCAGCGTCAAGTGCGCGATGCCAGGTAGGCTTGGGTCAGTTTGATCCAGTAGCCGGCGCCGCGCATGAGAATGTCGTCGTTGAAGTCGTAGCGCGGGTCGTGAATCATGCAGCTTTTTTCACCTTCGCCGTTGCCGATGATCAGGTAGCAGCCGGGGCGCTCGCGCAAGAACCAGGCAAAGTCTTCACTGCCGTTGAAGGGGGCAATGTCGGTCAGCACTTGATCGGCGCCCAGCCAATCGAGCGCCACCTGCGTCGCGAACTCAGTCATGGCCGGGTCGTTCACCAGCACCGGGTAGTCGGCGCTGTAGTGCACCTCGGCGCTGGCACCAAAAGCGTCTGCCTGGGCGTGGATCAGGTGCTTGATCTGCGCTTCGAGGCGCTCGCGCACGGTGTCATTCAGGGCGCGCACCGAGATCAGCATGTCGGCGCTGTCGGGGATCACGTTGGAGGCCTTGCCGGCGGTGATGGCGCCCACGGTGATCACGCTCATGTCCTGGGGCGAGACGTTGCGCGAGACGATGGTTTGCAAGGCCATGATTATGCTTGCGCACACCACTACCGGGTCGACGCACTGGTGGGGCATGGCGCCGTGGCCGCCGTGGCCGTGCACCGTGACCTTGACCTGGTCGGCCGAAGCCATGAACGCGCCGGGGCGAAAACCCAGCGTGCCGGCCGGGTAACCGGGCATGTTGTGCATGGCGAACAACGCGTCACAAGGGAACTGCTCGAGCACGCCTTCCTGGATCATCCGTCGGGCACCGGCGAGGCCTTCCTCGGCGGGCTGGAAAATCAACCGCAGGGTGCCATCGAAGGGGGTGTCCTGGGCCAGCACCTTGGCCGCCGCCAGCAACATGGTGGTGTGGCCATCATGCCCGCAGGCGTGCATTTTCCCCGGCACCTGGCTTGCGTAGGGCAGGCCGGTTTTCTCAAGGATGGGCAAGGCGTCCATGTCAGCGCGCAGGCCCAGCACGCGAGTCCCGGTGCCTTTTTTCAGGGTGCCGATGACGGCTGTTTCGGCGATGCCGCGGTGCACCTCATAGCCCCATTGCAACAGGCGCTCGGCAACCAGGTCGCTGGTGACGTATTCTTCGTACCCAAGCTCTGGGTGTGCGTGAATGCGCTGGCGCAATTGGCGCATCTGCGTTTCGATGGGCTGCAAGTGAGGGTCGATGTGCGGCATTGGCAAGGCTCTTCCAGGGGCATGGGGCCCAGCATAGGCCCGCCCCCCCAGGGCCTGAAAGGCAATTGGCGGTGAACGCGGCAACCCTGGGTTAACAACGGCAGGTGACCATGAAGTTCTATCAACTCAACGCCCTGGTGGCCGTGGCCGACGCGGGCAGTATCCGCGGTGCGGCCAAGCGCCTGGACACCTCGCCTGCGGCCGTGACCAAGGCGGTGCAGAAGCTGGAAAGCGAGATTTCCCTGCAGTTGCTGGTGCGCAACACCTCGGGCATCGATTTTACCGAAGCCGGCAAGCGCCTGCTGGAGCAGGCACGCTTGCTGGTGGCGCAGATGGACAGCGCCAGCCACGTGGTGGCCGATTGCAAGGGCGAGCTGGCAGGGCGCCTGTCGGTGGCGGTCACGCCGTGGCTGGCGATGACCTTGCTGGCGCAGGTGACGGTACAGTTCCGCCAGCGCTATCCCCATGTGCAACTGGAGCTTCACGAGGGCCTGCATTCGATCGCGTACCCGCGTTTGCGCGACGCCAGCCTGGATTTGTTCATTGGCCGGCTGGACAGCCAATGCACCAACGTCGACCTTAACTACGTGCCGCTGTTCAGCGCCGATTGCGCGGTGGTCGCGCGGCGCGGCCACCCCTTGGCCGACTGCCGTTCGCTGGACGAGTTGGCGTTCGCCGACTGGATTCTGTCCGCCCGCCACGACGGCGAATTCGTCGCGCCGGGCCACGCGCACTTCTCCCATTCGTTGTCCATTACCCTGAGCCTGTTGCGCGACACCGACATGCTCAGTATTTTCCCCTGGCCGCTGGTGGAGGTGTGTGCCCAGCGCGAAGGCTTGTGTGCGCTGCCCCTGCGCGAGCCGGTAGGCTCGGCGCTGGTGGGTGCGATCAGCCGCAGCGGCCAACCACTGAGGCCTGCGGCGGAGAAATTTCTGGAGTGCCTGATCGATACGATCGAAGCGCAGATGGCGGCCGCAGAGTCGCCCTACAAGCGCATTTTGCAGACGGTGGAATGGGTGAGTTGAGGTGCTGTGCGGGGGGCGCACTTACGGGCGATCAGTGCCAGCAGTTCAGTGGCCAGTTCCACAGGTTCAGACCGGTTTGTGTGCGCCTGAAAAATAGCGACTGGGCACTTCCCCCAGGCGCGGCTTGCCGCACCCAGGAGAAAGTGCCAGTTCACCAGGCGTATTTAACGCTGGTCAGCAACGTGCGCCGCAGCCCTGGGTAGCACTCGTACGAGTCGTCACAGGTGGCCACGTACTCGGTGTCCAGCAGGTTTTGTGCATTCACCGAGACGCTCACGTTTTTGTTGATCGGGTAGCTGGCGCCCAGGTCGAACAGCGTGTAGTTGTCGATGTGATAGGTGTTGTCGTTGTCGCCGTACAGCGCGCCGGTGTAGCGGGCGCCGCCGCCCAGGCTCAAGCCGTCCAGCCAGTTTTGGTGGAAGGTGTAGTTCAGCCAGGCCGAGGCCATGTGCTTGGGCACGTTGGCGGGGCGGTTGCCTTCGTCGCCGCGGTTGCTCTTGGTGATTTCGGCATGGGTGTAGGTGTAGGACGCGATCACATCCCAGTTCTGATCCAGCCGGGCCTTGATCTCGGCCTCCACCCCTGTGGATTTCTGCTCACCGGAGGCCACGGAGAACCCCGTGTTGACGCCACCGACGATCTCGTTGGTGAGCACGTTGGTCTTGGTCAGGTCGTAGGCGGCGAGGGTCATCAGGATCGCATCGACCGGCTGGTACTTCACGCCCACTTCCCATTGATGGGCCATGCTGGGGTCAAAGGCTTTGGCATTGCCGTCCGTGCCGGTGTTCGGGGTAAAGGACTCGGCATAGCTGACGTAGGGCGCCAGGCCAAAATCGGTCAGGTAAGTGAGCCCCAGGCGCCCGGTAAAGGCGTTGTCCTTCTGGTTGCTGGAGGCGCCTACATGGTTGTCCAGGGCATTACGCACATAGTCATAGCGCCCGCCGGCCGTGAGAATCCAGTGGTCATCGAACTTGATTTGATCCTGCAGGTAACCGCCGACCTGCTGGACCGTCTGGTCGTAATCAATGGAGCTCAAGCTATTGGCGGCCGTGGGGCGGATGATGTTCTGGCCGTACTGCGGATCGTAGAGATTCAAGCTTGGCGCCAGTGTTCGCCAGCGGGTGACGTCGGCGTCCAGCCAGGTGTAGTCAACACCCAGCAGTAATTTGTGGGTCAGCGGGCCGGTGCTGAAGTCGGCCTGCAATTGGTTGTCCAGGTTAAAGGTGTCCATGTGCTGGTCGAAACGGTCGGCGATGCGCGTCACGTTGCCAGAGCTGATATCAACGGCGGCCGGCAGCAAGTTCTGGAAAATCAGATCGACCTGGCCATAGCGAGCGTTCTGGCGCAACTCCCAGGTGTCGTTCAGGCGGTGACGAAATTCGTAGCCCAGGCTGTACTGGTCTTGCGAGAAGTGGTTGAAGCTGTGGTCACCCATCAGGATGTTGGTGGTGTGGCCGCTGGGCGTGCTGTAGGCGAACAGCGAGCCACCGTTGCGATCACGCAAAAAGTCGGTGAGCACGGTCAGGCTGGTGTCTTCATCCGGCGCCCAAGTGAGGGAGGGCGCGAGGTACAGGCGGTCGTCCTTCAGTTCGTGGCCGTCGGCGTAATCCACCTGGGTGTTGGCGTCACGCGCCAGGCCCACCACGCGGTAGAGCAGGTGTTGATCGTCGCTCAGCACGCCGCCGATGTCGAACTGCCCTTGCAGGCGATCATGATTGCCGCCGGTCAGCTGCACTTCGTTGACGTGGTCGGCTTCAGGCTTTTTGCTCACGCGGTTGACGATACCGCCCGCATCGCCTTGGCCAAACAGGCTGGAGGCCGGGCCCCGAACCACGTCAATGCGCTCGAGCGAATAAGGTTCGCTGCGGAAAAACGCGTAGCTGTTGTTTTGCTGACGCAGGCCGTTGAGGTAGTCGCTGCTGGCCTGGCCGTTGAAGCCACGGATGTACAGCCAGTCGAACCCTTTTGGGTCCAGGCCGTAGGCTTCGACCTTGACGCCGGGCACGTAGCGCAGCGCATCGGTAACGGTCTGCGCGCCCTGGGCTTGCATCTGCTGGCGGGTGATCACCGAGATCGACTGCGGGGTCTCGATCAGGGGCGTGTCGGTCTTGGTGCCGGCGCTGCTGTGCGTGGCCACGTAGCCTTGCACCGGGCCGCCTGCGGGCTCTGCGGTTTTGCCCGAAATGCTGGTGAGGTCAAGTTGTACCGCGCCGTCCACCACGGGGATCAACGTGTAGCTGCCATCGGCCAACTGCACCGCTTGCAACGAACTGCCGGCCAGCAATTGGCGCAAACCGGAGTCCACCGAATAGCTGCCGTGCAAACCGGTGGACCGTCGCCCTTGTGCTGCACCCGGGGCGAAAGAGATGTTTGCCAAGGTGGCGGCCGAAAACTGTGCCAGCGCCACATCCACGGCGCCTGCGGGAATATCAAAGCTGATTTCTTGCCGGGTTTGCGCCCACGCTGACGGCGTAACGGCCGCGGCTGCCAGTGGCACGCCCAGGGCAAGGCCCAACACCCCCCGGCGTACCGCGCGTGCGAGTCTGTGGGGGCGGTCAATCGTTAGCGTGTGTGCGGACATACAGTTTCCTTCGCCCAATGGCAGTAGTGGTAGCGTCTATTGCGCCTCTCTCTACCAAGTCGAACGAGAATCGAAAACCACACCCCCTTGGCTTGAATTATTTTCCGGCAGGTGGCTATGCGGGCTCCACGCGAGTCCAATAACGGCTCAATTGCCAGATGCGCACCGGTAAGGTGGACGACAGATTTGCCAGAATGGTGTCGATGTTGGACAGGTGGAACGACCCCGAAATCCGCAGGCCTGCAACGGCTGGATCACAGCCCAGATAACCCGGGCGATAGCGCTGCAGTTCGCTGATCAGGTCCGCCAGGTACCAGTCGTTGACCACCAGCATGCCGCGGGTCCAGGCATCCGCCTGCGCGGGGGCGGGTAGTACGCTGCCTACCTGATCCTGACGGAACATCAGCCTGTGCCCAGCCTCTACCTGCACTGCCGGGCCCAGCGCTGCCGTGCGCACTTGGACGGCATGCTCCAGCACGCATACCTGCGAGTGATCGGCTTCACGCAACACGATGAAGCGCGTACCCAGGGCGCGGATGCTGCCTTCCTGGGTGTGCACCACAAACGGTCGGGCTAGAGCGTCATGGGCGGTTTCAATGAGGATTTCCCCACTGAGCAGTTGCACCTCGCGAAGGCGCGGGGTGTAGCGGATGTTCACCGACGTGCAGGTGTTGAGCAGCAGTTGGCTGCCGTCGTCCAGGCGCAGGCTCAGGCGCTCTGCGGTGGCGGTACGTTGGTCTGCCAACAGCGTTGGCAGCGCGGTGGTGCGCCAGGCCAAGGTGCCCGTGCCGCCCGCCGCCAGCAACAGCGACAGTACCTTGAGGAACTCCCTGCGTTTGGCGCGGGCGTTGCTCAGCATGGGGCGGGCAAGGCCCGGGCCTACCCGCCCAAAGCTTTCTTGCAGCAGCGTCAACCGGTCCCACGCCTGGCGATGGCCCGGTGCACTGTCCAGCCAGCGCCTGTGCGCTTGGCGCGTGGCCTCATCGACGTCGTCGCAACGCAGGTCCACGTACCAGCGCGCCGCCGCCTCAAGGGTGGCATGATCCATCGCCATGGCTTACTCCTCGGTAGCCAGCAGGCACTGCATCAAGGCCCGCACGGCGTGCTTTTTGACGGTATTGACCGAGACGCCCAGTTGCCGACCGATGTCCACGTAACTCATGCCATCGAGCTGCGACATCAGAAAAATCTCGCGGGTGCGGCTGCCCAGCCCATCGAGCAATTGATCGATCTGCAGCAAGGTTTCAATGATCAGCAAGCGTGTTTCAGGTGAGATGTCCACGGCTTCGGGCCTGGCCGCCAGCACTTCAAGATAGGCCTGCTCCAGGGCACGGCGGCGGAACATGTCGATCATCAGGCTGCGTGCAATGGTGCTCAAATAAGCACGCGGCTCGCGCAGTTCCGGGGCTTTGCGCTGGGTTAGCACCCGTATGAACGTGTCTTGCGCCAGGTCCGCCGCGTGGTCCATACAGCCAAGCCGTTTACGCAACCAACCACACAGCCAGGGGTGGTGGTGGGTGTACAGCGTTTGCACGGCCTGTTGCTGCGCGAGGTCGACAGTGGGCATGGCTCAAACCTGAAACGAGAATTTATGATAATGAATCTCATTTTCAAGGGTGCCGGTGGATTTGGCAAGCGTGCCGGGTTTTTCCTGCTGGGGGCCCAGGCCAATCGGTGAGGGCTGGCGTCGATTGGCCGTCATGGTTAATCAGGCCTTCGGCCGGGTGTTTGTTGGACATATATTGATAATGTGTTCTATTTTGTTCGGGCGGTACTTTTGTCTTTTCCATCAACCGATCACATTTAACAAGGCCCTGCCATGACCGATTCACTCTACGACATCCCTTTGCAAAAAATCGACGGCACTCCCGCAACCCTGGATGAGTATCAGGGCCGGGTGTTGCTGGTGGTCAATGTCGCCTCCAAATGCGGCCTGACGCCCCAATACGAGGGGTTGGAAAAGCTCTATCAGCAAAAGCATGCCCAAGGCCTGAGCGTGCTGGGGTTTCCTGCAAACAACTTCAAGGAGCAGGAACCCGGCAGCGACGAGCAGATCCAGGAATTCTGTTCGTTGACCTATGGCGTGCAGTTCCCGTTGTTTTCCAAGGTGTCGGTTCGCGGTGACGACCAGCACCCACTCTACGCCCGGTTGACTGCCGCGCAGCCGGTGAGCACCGGCGAGGGACCGTTTCGCGAGCGCCTGAAGGGCTACGGCATCGACTCGGGCGCCAGCGACCAGGTGGTGTGGAACTTCGAGAAATTCCTCTTGGATCGCACCGGGCAGGTGGTCGGCCGCTTTGCCCCGGACGTGGCTGCTGACGACCCTCGCTTGTTGGCGGCCATCGACGCCGAGTTGGCCAAGTAAGGCGTAGGGCAGGGGGGTGTTGATTATGGTTCTGCATTCAGAATCGTTATCTGTATAGGGAATATCATCGAAAGCGCCTAAGCTCGGTTCAACGTTTCGTTTTGCAGCTTTGCTGCAAGGCGGTGTGAACATGACAAGACACCCAAAGGTGCGACATGGCCCCGGCAATTCTCGATGGTATTCGCGTCATCAGCCTATGCACCGGTATCGCCGGTTCTGCCGCAGGCCTGCAATTGTGCGAGGCCGGCGCCGAGGTGGTGATGGTCGAGCCCCCCGTCAACCCTGCCCGCCAGCCGGCGGCGCTGTTCGCGGTGCTCAACCGTGGCAAGCGCAGCGTTACCCTGGACCTGCAAGACGGCGGCGACCGCACCCGCTTGCACGCGCTGCTGGCGGGCGCCGATGTGCTGCTGCATGACCTCACCCCACGCGCGGCGCAAGCGTTGGGCTTGGCGGATGCCGGGCTCGGCGCGGCCTTCCCGCAATTGGTGGTGTCGGCGATCGGTGGCTGGCCCCAGCGCCATGCGCTGGCCAACGCGCTGCCTCGCGAGACGTTGATCCTGGCCCGCCTTGGGCTCTTGGACGAGCAACCCGGGCACCGAGTTGGCCCGGTGTTTGTGCGCATGCCGTTCGCCAACTGGCTGGCGTGCTGGCTATGCGTGGTGGGGGTGATGGCGCGCCTGCTCGCACGCCACCGTGACGGGCGCGGCGGCATCGCCCATACCAGCCTGGCCCAGGCCGCGTTGGTGCCCATGACCATGCACTGGAACCGTGCGCAAACGCCCACCAAGGCGTTTGCCAAGGGCCTGGACAAGCACATTCCCATCCCGTTGCATCAGTGCGCCGATGGCCGCTGGCTGCATGTGCACTATTCGCCCGACAAGGCCCCGTGGATGAGCGCCGCCCTGGCCGAGTTGGGCGAGGTGGAGGTGGCACGGCTCAATGCGCTGTGGCCGCCCAGCCATGTCGCGCCCAATTTCGGCGCGAACAAAGCGGTGATCGCGACCCGGCCGGCGCAAGACTGGGCCGAGCATTTCTGGCAGCACGACGTGGCCGCGCAGATCGCCGCGCCCTTGGGTCAGATCTACTTCGATGAGCAAGCGCGCCTCAATGGCTACGTGGTGCAGGTGCAAGACCCGCAACTGGGCCATACCCTTCAGCCGGGCCCGGCCTGGCAGGTGCAACCGCCTGCGCGGGTCGGTGCCGGCGCGCCCCGGGCTGGCGAGGCCAACGGTCGATTGAGCGACCGGCCAGGTCACGCGGCCACTGTGCCGGTAACTGCGCCGCCGCCCTTGCCGCCGCTGCACGGCCTCAAGGTGCTGGACCTGGGCGCCTACCTGGCCGGGCCATTCGCCTGCATGCTGCTGGCAGACCTGGGTGCCGAGGTGATCAAGGTCGAGGCGCCCAAGGGCGATGCCATGCGCCGCCTGGAACGCATCTTCAGTGGTACCCAGCGCGGCAAGCTTGGGGTGGCGCTGCAACTGGGCGTCGAGCAGACCGACCCATTGGTCCAAACCCTGGTGCGCTGGGCCGACGTGGTGCACCACAACATGCGTCTGCCGGCCGCGCGCAAGCTCAAGGTGGATTACGACAGCCTCAAGGCGCTGAACCCCCAGTTGCTTTACTGCCACGTCAGTGCATATGGCGCCACGGGGCCGCGTGCCGATTGGCCGGGGTTCGACCAGTTGATGCAGGCCTCGTGCGGTTGGGAAATGGAGCAGGGCGGTCAGGGGCAGCCACCCATGTGGCTGCGCTTTGGCGTGGGTGATTTTTTCGCCGGGCTGTCCTCGCTCTACGCGTTGCTGCTGGGGCTGTACCAGCGCAATCGCAGTGGTGCCGGGCAAATGGTCAGCTCCTCGTTGCTGGGTGCGACTCTGCTGACCCTGAGCGAAACCGTGGTACGAGAGGATGGCACCCTGACGCCGGTCGCGCACATGGACGGACAACAGACCGGCCTGGGCGACCATCACCGTCTCTACCCCTGCAGCGATGGTTGGATCGCCGTCGCTGCCCTGGCGCCTGCCGAAGCCCTGCGATTCGATCAACTGACGGGCCGCTCGCCGCCGCAATGGTGCGCCGGCCTGACCCGAAAAGCGGCGTTGGCGGCCCTGGCCGGCGCCGAAGTACCGGCCGAAGCGGTGCTGGAGGCGCAGTTGGACGCTTTCCTCGACGACCCTGAACACGCCGCCGCCGGCCTGCACGCCCATTACCCCCATGCTGTGTATGGCGACCTGCAACAGATTGGCGCGTTCTGGGATTTCGGCGATCTGCCGTTGTCCCTGCAGCGACCGCCCCCAGCCCTGGGCCAGCACACTCGGCAGGTGCTGCAAGGGCTGGGCGTTTGCAACGAAGAACTCGAGCGCCTGGCCGCCAGCGGCTGGCTGGCGCTCTAGTCGCCTCCCTTTCTATCGAAAAGCAGTGCAAGGAATACCTATGGACGAGTTGGATTTCAGCGGCAAAACCGTGCTGGTAGTCGGCGGTTCCAGCGGAATCGGCAATGGCATCGCGCAAAACTTTCGCCAGCGCGGCGCCCAGGTGCACGTGTGGGGTACGCGCGCCTGCGCGGCGGCGTATCGAAACTCGGCGGGCTCGGACCTGGAAGGCTTGCACTACGCCCAGGTCGATGTCGCTGACGCCGAGCGGATCGAGGCGACCCGGGTGCCGTTTACGCGCCTGGACGTGCTGGTGCTGGCCCAGGGCACGGTGCTCTATGACCAACAGGAGTTCTTGAGCGAAGGTTTCAAGCGCGTCATCGACATCAACCTCACCAGCGTGATGGTGTGCGCGCAGAAGTTTCACCCGTTGCTCAGCGAAGCCAAGGGCGCGGTCATCGTGGTCAGCTCGGCTGCAGCGTTCCATTCAACGCGTGGCAACCCGGCCTACAACGCCTCCAAGACTGGCGCCTTTGGCCTGACCCGCACCTTGGCCGAAGCCTGGGCGCGGGATGGCATCCGGGTCAATGGCATTGCGCCGGGCCTGGTGCAAACCAAACTCACCGAGGTCACCACGGCCAACCCCAAACGCCTGGAGAGCGCCTTGCGCGGCATCCCCCTGGGGCGCCTGGGCACACCCCAGGACATGGCCAACGTAGCGCTGTTTTTGGCCTCGCCACTGGCTGGCTACCTGCTGGGCCAAACCTTGCTGGTCGACGGCGGCATGTTGTTGGCCTGATCATTTTTTGCGTGGAGACACACCATGGCCTGGGACTTTCAGACCGACCCCGAGACACAAGCAGAACTGGATTGGATCGATCAATTCGTGCGTGAACAAGTCGAGCCCCTCGACCACCTGCTGGGCAGCCCCTGGAACATCCATGACCCGCTGTTCGTGCAGTTGGTCAAGCCGTTGCAAGCGCAGGTCAAGGCGCGCAAGTTGTGGGCCTGCCACCTGGGGCCCGAGTTGGGCGGTGCCGGCTACGGCCAGGTGCGCCTGGGGCTGATCAACGAGATACTTGGCCGTTCACTGTTCGGCCCGATCGTGTTTGGTTGCCAGGCACCGGATTCGGGCAACAGCGAAATCCTCGCGCATTTTGGCACGCCCCCGCAAAAGCAGCGCTACCTGCAACCGTTGCTGGCCGGCGACATCGTGTCGTGCTTTGCCATGACCGAACCCCAGGGCGGCGCCGACCCCAGCGTGTTCACCACCCACGCGGTGCGCGACGGTGACGGCTGGTTGCTCAGTGGCCAAAAATGGTTCGCTTCCAACGCCCGATACGCGGCGTTCTACATCGTGATGGCCGTCACCGATAAAAGTGTCTCGGTGTACAAGGGCATGTCGATGTTCATCATCCCCGCCGATACCCCGGGGGTGAGCATCATCCGCAACGTTGGCATCGCCGATGACCCGGCGGCCACCCACGCCTATCTGTCGTTCGACAAGGTGCGCGTAGCCGCCAGCGACATGCTCGGTGCGCCGGGGCAGGCCTTCGTGGTGGCCCAGGTACGCCTGGGCGGCGGTCGCGTGCACCACGCCATGCGCGTGATCGGCCAGGCGCAGAAAGCACTGGATGCGCTGTGCCAGCGCTCGCTGTCGCGCAGCACCCAGGGCGAGCGCCTGGCAGACAAGCAGATGGTCCAGGAAAAGATCGCCGACTCGTGGGTGGAACTGGAACAGTTTCGTTTGTTGGTGATGCGCACCGCCTGGCGCATCGATCAGTACCAGGACTACCAGCGGGTGCGCAAGGACATCGCCGCCGTCAAGGCCATCATGCCCAAGGTGCTGCACGACATCGCCGCGCGGGCCCTGCAGGTGCATGGCGCACTCGGGGTCAGCGACGAGATGCCATTCACCGGCTATATCGTCCGCTCGTTCCAGCTGGGGCTGGCCGACGGCCCCACCGAAGTGCACAAGATCACTGTGGCCAAGCAATTGTTGCGCGATTACCTGCCCTGCGATGACCTGTTCCCCGACTACCATCGGCCGACCGCCGCGTTGCGTGCCCGGGAAAAATACGCCGAGGTGCTGGCGAGCGTCGCCGAGCCGCAGCCATGAGCGATTGGCAAGCCTGCGTGAACCTTCAACATCTGGCCCGCTGGATGGATAGCCAAGGCCTGGAGGCCGGCCCCATCCGGGCCCCCACCGTGCTCGCGGGGGGCACCCAGAACCTGTTGCTCAGGTTTGGCCGCGGTACCCGCGAGTTTGTGCTGCGCACCCCATCGGTGGCCCTGCGGCCCACCGGCAGCAAGACCATCGAACGCGAGGCCTGCCTGCTGCGGGCACTGACCGGTTCGGCGGTGCCCCATGCCGGCCTGATCGCGGCCTGCGACGACCCCGGGGTGCTGGGCGCAAGCTTTTATCTGATGGCGCCGGTACAGGGCTTCAACCCCAGCAACCCCGCCGGTTTGCCCGCCTTGCACGCGGGCGACCCGGCGCTGCGCCGGCGCATGGGCCTGGCCATGGTGGACGCGCTGCTGCGCCTGGGCGAGGTCGACTACCGGGCCGTGGGGCTGGCCGATTTTGGCCGGCCCCATGGCTTTCACCAGCGCCAGGTAGCGCGGTGGCTGGCGCACCTGGACAGCGTCAAGGGTAGCCCCGGCTGGCCCGGCGCCGATGGCCTGCCGGGCCTGGCGCGACTGGCCCAATGGCTGGGCGCGCACTGCCCCCGGCAGTTCCAGCCCGGCATCCTGCACGGTGATTTTCACCTGTCCAACGTGATGTTTTGCCACGACAGCGCAGAACTCGCGGCCGTGGTGGATTGGGAGTTGGCCACGGTCGGCGACCCCTTGCTCGACCTTGCCTGGCTGGTGGTCACCTGGCCCGGTGCCGATGGCAAAGGGGCCGGCACCATCCAGGTACAGCCCTGGGCCGGCTTTTGCAGCAGCGAGGAGCTGGTCGCGCATTATCGCGCCGGCAGTTCGCGCTCGTTGGCGGACTTCAACTGGTACCTGGTGCTGGCTGGTTTCAAGCTGGGCATCTTCCTGGAGGTCAGCTATGCCCGCGCCTGTGCGGGCAAGGCGCCGATGGCCACCGGCGAGAAACACCACGCTTCGGCCCTGCGCCTGTGCGCGGCGGCGTTGCAGCGTATCGATCAATAACATCACGACACGAGGAGTTAGGCCATGCAACTGGCAGCCAAGCGCATCATCGTCACGGGCGGCGGCCGAGGGATCGGCGCCGCGGTGGTCAAGGCATTCGTCGAGCAGGGGGCACGCGTGGTCAGCCTCGACCTGGGTGAATCCGCCCCGCTGCAAGCGCCCGGCGGGGGCTGGGCGCGTTCGACTGTCTGCGACATTGCCGACAGCGGCTCGGTGGACACAGCCTTTGCCTGGGCCGACCAGCAACTGGGCGGGTTGGACGTGCTGGTGCACGCGGCCGGTATCGCGCCCAATGCCCAAGCCGCAGACATCAGCCTGGAGGAATGGGAGCAGGTGTTCGCGGTAAATACCCGTGGCACCTTCCTGACCAACCGCGCCGCCTACGAACGGCTCAAGGACAGCGGCGGGCGCATCATCAATTTTGCCTCGGCCGCAGGCGTGCTGGGCCAGCCAGGCAAGGCCCACTACGCCGCGAGCAAAGGCGCAGTGCTGGCCTGGACCCGCACGGTGGCCCGCGAATGGGGCCCGCTGGGCATCACCGTCAATGCCATTGCGCCGGCCATGTGGACGCCCATGTACGACGCCACGCGTGCCAGCATGAGCCCTGAGCAGTTGCGCCAACACGACGCCTTCATGGCCGGGCAAGTGCCCCTCGGGGGGCGCCTGGGCGATGCGGCCCGCGACCTTGCGCCCGTGCTGGTGTTCCTGGCCGGCGACGGCTCGCGCTTCGTCACCGGGCAAACCCTGGCGATCGATGGCGGCATGCTGATGCTCAGTTAAGCCCAGCAGCGGCCGCAGTCCAGGTACGAAAACGCCTAGGTAATGTGTTCCAGCGAAGGCCAGGCAAGGCGAAAACAGGCGAGGAAAGGACCGGGGTCGCGCTCGACTTGACGGGTGGTCAATGAGCATTGCGATCGGACTCGCGCACGAGCCTGTTTTCCACGCAGCATGGCCGAGCTGGGATACATTTCGTACCGAGCCTAGAGTTGAGTGACAGCAATCTGCCCGGCGGGTTGGCTGGCATCGTGAAAGCGTGCCGGCGGCCCGTTGCGCCATTGGTCCAGCAACTGCGCCTGGCGCTCGTGGGCCTTGGCCAGGTAGCGCTCTTTCACCGGGCCGTAGCCACGCACGCTGTCCGGCAACTCGGCCAGGTCGTGGGCCAGCCCCAGCTTGTCGGCGCTCAGGCCTGCCAGCAGTTCGTCCAGGATGGCCTCGTAGCTGGCCAGCCAGGCGCGTTCCACCTTGCGCTCATGGGTGCGCCCGAACGGGTCGAGCCAGGTGTTACGCAGCCACTTGAATTTTGCCAGCACCTTGAAGCCTTGGAGCATCCAGGGGCCAAAGCTGCGTTTCCTTGGCTCGCCGCCGCTGCTGTCGCCGTTGAGCACGGGCGGTGCCAGATGAAAGCGCAGGCGGTAGTCACCCTCGAACGTGGCCTGCACTTTTTCCAGGAACGGGCCTTGGGTAAACAGCCGCGCCACTTCGTATTCATCCTTGATCGCCAGCACCTTGAAGTAGTGACGGGCAACACTGGCCGACAACTCGCCTGGCTGGCCCAGCAGGGTGGTTTCCGCTGCCATGAACTGCTCCACGCGCTGGCGGTAGCGCTGGCCCAGCGCCGCGTTCTGGTAGGCGGTGAGAAAGCTCACGCGCCGCGCCACGGTTTCTTCCAGGCTGTGTGAAAGGCTGCGGTCGGCGCTTTGCACGTTGCCCGCCTGCAGCTTGCGCAACACCCGTGGCAAGTCGTGGGCGCAGCGCCTGCCCCAGGCGAATGCCGAGAGGTTGAACGCCACGGCCGTGCCGTTCAGCTCGATGGCCTGCAACAGCGCCGCTTCGCCCACCGGCAACCAGCCTTTCTGGCAGGCGTAGCCGAGCATGAACGTGTTGGTGGCAATCGAGTCGCCCATCAGCGAGGTGGCGATTTTGCTCGCGTCGACGAAGTCCGCTTGGGCATGGCCCACCGCTTCGGCGATTTGCGCCGACATGCTTTGGGTGTGGAAGGTGGGGTCGGGGTGTTTGACCAGGTCGCCGCTTTCGGCCTGCAAGGCAAAGGTGCGCACAAAGGCGCTGGTGATGCTTTCTTCGCAGTTGACCAGGGCATGGGTCACGCCCTGGCGCAGCTTGGACAGGGTTTCGGTGTTGGCGCTCACCACCAGGTCGCAGCCCAGCAGCAGGGCGGCCTCACCTTCGGCGATGCGCGGGGCAAACAGCTGATCCTGGCGGGCGGCGATGCGGATGTGCGACCACACCGCGCCACCTTTCTGCGCCATGCCGGCCATGTCCAGGTTGAGCGTGCCCTTGCCTTCGATAAAGGCCGCCATGCCCAGCAAGGCGCCGATGGTCACCACCCCGGTGCCACCGACACCGGTCACCAGGATGCTGTAGGGCTCATCCAGCGCGGCAATGGTCGGCACGGGCAAGTCCCAGGCTTCTTCGGTATTGGCCAATGGCTTGGGCTTGCGCAGGGTGCCGCCCTCCACCGTGACGAAGCTTGGGCAAAAACCGTTGAGGCAGGTGAAGTCCTTGTTGCACGACGACTGGTCGATCTCGCGCTTGCGCCCGTACTCGGTTTCTACCGCCACCACCGACATGCAGTTGGACTTGCTGCTGCAATCGCCGCAGCCTTCGCACACGGCTTCGTTGATCATCACCCGGCGCGCAGGGTCGGGGAATTTGCCGCGCTTGCGCCGCCGGCGTTTTTCCGCGGCGCAGGTCTGGTCGTAAATGATCGCCGACACGCCGGGGTATTCACGCAGTTGCTGTTGCACCGCGTCCATCTGGTCGCGGCCAAGCACCGGCACGCCTTGGGCCAGGTCGTCGACGTGGCGGTACTTTTCCACGTCGTCGCTGACCACCACCAGGCGCTGCACGCCTTCGGCGGCCAGTTGCCGGCTGATCTGCGCCACGCTCAGGTTGCCATCCACCGGCTGGCCCCCGGTCATGGCGACGGCATCGTTGTAGAGAATCTTGTAGGTGATGGGCACCTTGGCGGCAATGGCGGCGCGAATGGCCAGGATACCGGAGTGGAAATAGGTGCCGTCGCCCAGGTTGGCAAACACGTGTGGGGTGGTGGTGAAGGGCGCCTGGCCGATCCAGGCCACGCCTTCACCGCCCATTTGGCTGAAGGTCTGGGTTTGCGGGTAGATCCAGGCGGCCATGTAGTGGCAGCCGATGCCGGCCAGCGCGCGGCTGCCCTCGGGCACTTTGGTCGAAGTGTTGTGGGGGCAGCCGGAGCAGTAGTGGGGCACCCGGTCCATCAGGTTGCGAAACTGGTCCTTGCTCGCCAGTTGCGCCTCGAGCACGGCCAGGCGCACTTGCAGCGGGCCGCTTTGATGCAGGCGCAGGATACGCTTGGCCAGGGCCCGCGCGATCATCGCCGGGGTCAGGTCGCTGATGGCCGGCAGCAGCCAGCCGGTGTGCGGCAGGCTCCATTCGCCCTTGTCGTCGAACTTGCCGACGATGCGCGGGCGTACATCCTCGCGCCAGTTGTAGAGTTCTTCCTTGAGTTGGTACTCGATCAGGTGGCGTTTTTCTTCCACCACCACGATCTCTTCCAGGCCTTCGGCGAACTGGCGCACGCCTTCGGCCTCCAGGGGCCAGACCATGCCGACCTTGTACACCCGCAGGCCAATCTGTTGCGCCAACGTGTCGTCGATGCCCAGGATCTTCAGTGCCTGGCACACGTCCAGGTAGGACTTGCCCGAGGTGACAATGCCAATGCGCGCCTTGGGCGAGTCCATCACGATGCGGTCCAGGCGGTTGGCGCGGGCATAGGCCAGGGCGGCATACAGCTTGTGTTCCAGCAGCCGCTGCTCCTGGTCCAACGGTGGGTCGGGCCAGCGAATGTTCAGGCCACCCTGCGGCAATGTGATGTCTGGGATCACCGGCTGCACGCGATGAATATCGATGTCCACCACCGCCGCGCTTTCCACGGTGTCGGCCACGGCCTTGAGCGCCACCCAGCAACCGGAGTAGCGCGACATGGCCCAGCCATGCATGCCGTAGTCCAAGTATTCCTGCACGCCCGAGGGGGCGAGCACCGGCATCATCACCGCTTTGAAAATGTGCTCGGTCTGGTGCGGCAGCGAAGAGGAACGGGCGCCATGGTCGTCGCCGGCAATCGCCAGCACGCCGCCGAACGCCGAGGTGCCGGCGGCATTGGCATGGCGCAGCACATCGCCGCAGCGATCCACGCCCGGGCCCTTGCCGTACCACATGCCGAACACACCATCGTAGGTGGCACCCTCGAACAGGTTGACCTGCTGGGTGCCCCAGATCGAGGTGGCCGCCAGGTCTTCGTTCATGCCCGGGTGGAATACCGTGTGGTGCGCCTTGAGGTGCTCGCGCGCCTTCCATAACGCCTGGTCCAGGCCGCCCAGCGGTGAGCCGCGGTAGCCGGAAATGAACCCGGCGGTGTTCAGGCCGTTGGCCAGGTCGCGTTGGCGCTGCATCAGCGGCAGGCGCACCAGCGCCTGAATGCCGGTGAGCAAAACGCTGCCGCTGTGCTGGACGTATTTGTCGTCCAGGGACGGGGTCGCACTCATGTTCATCCTCCAGGCTTTATTGTTCATGGCGGCCCCGGGAGCACGGCGCAGCCTTGTTGTTTGCCGCAGTCTAGGCAGCGGCCCTGGCATCGTAAAATCACAAAAACACCCCGCCGGTATTGGTTTTCCAGATACCACCGGCCTGTGTTCCAGGCCCCCGCATTTGGCCAATAGCGAAAGGCATTTGGGCAATGCCGCCGAGCGTTGTTTGCCGCCGCCGCGTCTCGTCTACTTCAGGTGCACCACCAAGCCAAGGCCCTCGACTGCCAATAACAAGAATGTGACGGGAGTGTTGATGATCAACCCAAAGCTTTTGCCGCTGCGCCTGGCCGTGTGTTTGTGCACGACGGCAGGCGCCCTGTGCGCTACCCCGCTTGAGGCTGCCGAGTTCGATACCGGTATCCCTGACCTGACCGCTCGCTGGGACAACACGGTGCGCTACAACCTGGGCGTGCGGGCCGAGTCACGGGACCCTGCGCTGGCCAACAACGCCACTTACGATGAGTCCGATGCCAAGTTCGATCGGGGCGACGTGGTGACCAACCGGGTCGACCTGATGAGCGAGCTGGAGGTGGCCTACAAGCAGTACCACGGCTTTCGCGTCAGCGCCGCGGGCTGGTATGACCAGGCCTATGACGACTCCGACGTGGCGACCACGGCGGGCAATGTCTACTACCCGGGCGCAGTGCCTGGCCCCAGCACCCCCAGCTACAGTGGTGGCCGGTACTCAAGCTTCACCCAGCGCTACCACCACGGCCCCAGCGGCGAATTGCTGGACGCCTTTGCCTTCACCCGTTTCGACCTGGGCGAGGTGCCGGTGAGCGTGCGCGCAGGGCGCCACACGGTGTACTGGGGCAATGGCCTGCTGATCGCCGGGCATGCCATTTCCTACTCCCAAGCGCCGCTGGATGGCCGCAAGGCGGTGAGTAACCCCGGCACCGAAACGCGGGAAATATTCTTGCCGTTGACCCAGGTGTCTACCCAGGCGCAACTCACCGATCGGCTGTCGGTGGCGGCGCAGTATTTCCTGGAATGGGACACCACCCGCGCGCCGGAGGGCGGTACATACCTGGCCTCGGCCGACGTCGCCCTGCAAGGGCCCGATCAGTTGCCCTTGCTCAGTGGCGTGACGCGCCCTTTGGTCGACCCCTACAAGCCGCACAACGCCGGCAACTGGGGGGTGATGGGCACCTATAGCCTGGATTTCATGCACTCGGACGTGAGCCTGTATTACCGCCAGTTCGACGACTACAACCCCTGGGGCCTGCAGGTGGCCCCCACCTTTGCCCGTTACGTCTACGCCAGGGACGTCAGGCTCTACGGCCTGGGCTTTTCCGCTGGCCCCATCCTGGGCGGCGGCTCCCTTGGCGTGGACCTGTCGTACCGGCAGAACACCTCGCTGGTGTCCAGCAACATCAGCACGCTGGACAACGAGGGCGCCCGCGGCGACACCTGGCACATGGTGGTCAACGGCCTGTGGTTGCTACCGCGCACGGCCTATTTCGACACCGGCAGCCTGATCGTCGAGACGGCCTTCAGCCACGTGCAGCGCGTCACCGAGCACGCCGAACTCTATAAGGGCGAAGGCTACGCCGGTTGCCCGGCTGGGCAGGACAAGCACTACGGCTGCGCCACCAACAACTACGTGGGCATGGCGGTGAGTTTTACCCCGCAGTGGCTGGGCGTGTTCCCTGGCTGGAACATCAGCGCGCCGATGAGCGTGGACTACGGGGTGTATGGCAACGCCGCTACCGGCGGCGGCAACGAAGGCAAATACACCTGGAAGGCCGGCATAAAAGGCACCTACGACGAGCGCTACGACGTGACCTTGTCGTACATCGGCTACGGCAGCGAGCGCAAATACGCCAACGTGCCCGGGGTTGGCAAGACCGTCGTCGGCGGCAGTGGCGATGTCGGCCTCACCGACCGTAACTGGCTGTCCCTGACCCTCAGCACCTCGTTCTGAACCGACCTGCACTGCACTGATGGCCCCGATGGGCGATCACCCCACCTGACTGGAGAGCGTTATGACGGTTAACAACCCTGGGGCCACGTTGGCGACGATCGGCCTGCTGGCCATCACCTTGGCGGGCGGCCCGGCCGTGGCCGACGACAGCTATACCGTTGCAGACCTGGGCGGCAAGCTCACACCGTTTGGCGCGATTGTGGCCGGCAATGCCGCCGGCACCATTCCTGCCTATGACGGCGGCTTTAAAGCGCCCGCAGGCCTGGTGCCGGGGGACGGCACCTGGCCCAACCCGTTCGCCGGGGAAAAGCCGCGCCTGCGCATCAGCGCCGCCAACGTGGACCAATACCAGGACCAACTGCCGGCGGGGCAGGTGCAACTGCTCAAGCAGAACCCAAGCACCTACTACCTCGACGTTTACCCCACCCACCGCACCGCCGCCTATCCGGCCAATTTTTTGGCCGCCAGCCAGCGCAACGCGAGCCGCCAGGGCTGCAAGACCGAGAACGACGGGCTGTCGATCAGCGAGGGGTGCCGTGGCGGCCTGCCATTCCCATTGCCCAAGGACGGCCATGAGGTGATGTGGAACTACATCCTCAACTACCAGGGGGTCAACGGTTGGGACTGGAACCACAGCGCCTACGTGGTCAACCAGGGCCACGCGACGTTGACCAATACCAACCGCTCCACGGGTGAAAAGCCTTTCTACCAATTGGACGTGCCAGGCCGCGACCCGAAAATCGCCCAGCGCATCTGGTCGTTCATCGTCGCGCCAGCCCGCACGGCGGGGCAGGCTTCCGGTTACTGGGACTACCTGGACCCGGTGGCCGAAGCCCGCTACGCCTGGAGCTACAGCACCGGCCAGCGGCGCGTGCGCAAGGCCCCGGAATTCAACTACGACACGCCAAACTCGGCGTTTGGCGGCGTGGCTTTCTACGATGAGATCTTCTTGTTCTCGGGGAAAATGGACCGCTTTGACTGGAAGCTGGTGGGCAAGAAGGAAATGTTCATTCCCTACAGCAACTACACGCTCAAGTGGGGCTGCGACATGGACCGCAAGCTGATGCCCAAGCACATCAACCCCGAGTGCGAACGCTGGGAATTGCACCGCGTGTGGGTAGTGGAGGCGACCCGCAAGGAGGGCGTGCGGCACGCGCATAAAAAACGTCGCTACTACATCGACGAAGACACCTTTGGCGCCGCCACGTATGACGCCTGGGACGACAGTGGCGCGCTGTTTCGCACCGGTTCGCAGTACAACATCGAAGCCTACGGCACACCCAACAACCCGCAGCAGGACTCCTATTCGCTGTACGACTTCACGCGTGACCAGTACGGCATGTTCGGCAATGGCCCGTCGCGTTACCGCGCCGCCCCGGTTTCCGAGCGTGAAGCCAACCCACAGACCATCGCCGGTGGCCAGACCCGCTGAGGCGGCGCCGTCTTTTTACCTGTAAAGCGAGCGTGCTTGATGAACCAGTTTTTGAAACGCCTGGAAGGCAAAGTGTGCGTGATCACCGGGGCCGGCAGTGGCATTGGCCGTGCCTCGGCCCTGCGGTTTGCCCAAGAGGGCGCCACGGTGGTGGTCACCGACCTGTACGCCGAATCGGCCCAGGCCGTGGCCGCGCAAATCGGCCCCAACGCCTTGGCCCTGCAAGTGGACGTGGGCGAGGAGGAGGCGCTGCGGCACATGGTCGAGGAAACCGTGAACACCTTCGGCCGCATCGACGTGCTGTTCAATAACGCCGTGTACAAGAACCCCGCTACCACCCGCGACATTGATTTCATCGATTTCAATACCGAGCTGTTTCACAACTGCATGCGGGTCAACGTGCTGGGCGGCGTGCTGGCGTGCAAGCATGCCTTACCGCACATGCTGGCCCAGGGCAGCGGCGCCATCCTCTTCACCTCGTCCACCAGCTCCATCGCCGGTGAAATCGCCCAGTTCAGCTATGGCGCATCCAAGGCCGCGTTGAACTGGTACGTGCAAACCATCGCCGCCACCTTTGGCAAACGCGGCATTCGCTGCAACGGCATCCTGCCCGGCGTGATCCGCACCCCGGCCATGGAAAGTTGGGCCAACGAGGCGATGAAGGCAGCCTTCCTCGATCTGCAGAACGTGCCGCAACTGGGCGAACCCGAGGACATCGCAGCCATGGCCGCCTTCCTCGCCAGCGACGATGCGGCCTATGTCAATGGCGCGCTGATGCGCGTCGATGGCGGCATGAGCTGCGGCACACCGATGGTGCCGGTGGTGCGCAACTTCCTGTTGCCCCAGGCCTGAACCCGATTTTTTTTGACGAGGAGTACAGCACATGGCTTTGCCGCAGGAGCAACTGGTTCTCGACATGCTGGCCGCCTGGGGCGACGGCTCGCCCGGCTGCCGCCCGGACATCGAACGCATCATGGCCGCCTTCGCCGAGCAGGTGGTATGGCAATTATGGGTGCCCGGCGGCCCGGTTATCCGGGGGCGTGCGGCGTTGCGCCAGGAGATCGAACGGCAGATGAGCTACGTCACCCACAACCTGTGCACCACCCGCCAGATCGTTTCGTCGGCGCGGGTGGTGATGACCGAGCGCGATGACTACTGCGTCAACAATGGCGTGCCCATGCCGCACTCGATGGTGGCGGTGTACGAATTGGATGAACAGGGCTTGATCTGCGCCTGGCGCGAATACCTCGACACCGCGGACCTGGCCAGGAAAAAGGGCGTGGCGCTGGCAGAGGTCGGCGGCCCGAACACTGGCGTCACCGGCGCCAATTGACAGTGGCGCCGACACCCGGCGCCGGATGGAGACTGATATGCAAGTAACCCCCGATTGTACCGCTGACCCGGTCGAGGCCAAATTGCGCGCCTTCGTCGAAGGCCTACTGGGCGGCCAGGTCACTGCCATGCAGCGCCTGCTGCGCTGGCGCCCGGCCTGGAACCTTGAGCTGCAACGCGGCGACCAAACCCTGCAACTGCATATCCGTGGCGAGCGTGGCGGCGACGTCAGCCCGTTTCCGGAGCTTGCCCGCGAGGCCGACATCCTGACCCTGCTCGGCGAGCAAGGGGTGCCGGTACCGCACATCTACGGCCTGTGCGAAGACCCCAAGGCCATCGTGATGCAGCGGGTGCCCGGCAGCCGCGACGTGCGCACCGCCAAGGACGATGCGCAGCGCCACGACGTGGCCCGCCAGTGGGTGCAGGCCATGGCGCGCATGCATCAACTGCCGTTGCAGCCCTTCGTCGAGCAGGGCATCGAGTTGCCGCGCAGTGCCCAGGACATCGCCTTGGCGGGGCTGCACGCCTACTACCCGCTGTACGCACGCAACAAGACCCGTGCCCAGCCCCTGGCCGAGTTCGCCGTGGGCTGGCTGCGCCGCCATGTGCCGCAGCATCGCACCCAGCCAGGTTTCGTGCAGTACGACTCGGGGCAGTTCCTGTTCGAAAACGGCCAGGTGCTGGGGCTGTACGACTTCGAGTTCGCGATGATCGGCGATCCCCTGGCCGACCTGGCGTCGGCGCGTATGCGCGACAACTACGAACCCCTGGGGGACAGTTTTGCCGCCCTGTACCGCCATTACCAGGCGCTGACCGGCGAGCCGGCCGACGCCGACGTGGTGCGCTACCACACCGTGCTGTTCGCCACCGTCAGCACCTTGCAGTTCTCGGCCTCGGTGGCCACCCCGCAGCCGGGCGACCCGCACGACACCTATGTCGAATTCGACCTGGCGCTGCGCCGGGTCGTGGTGCATGCACTGGCCGAAGCCATGGGCGTAGCCCTGGAGGTGCCGAGCCTGGTGATCGCCGAGCGTGGCCCCAATGCCCACCTGCTCACCATGCTCGCCGATGCCCTGGCCCACGTCGAGGTCGCCAGCGAGTTCCAGCAAACCAAGCTGGCCGCTGCCAGCAAGCTGGTGGAGTACCTGGGCTGCGGCGATGCCATGGAACTGCAGTTGCGCCAGCAGGAGCTGCAGGAGGCGCAAACCTTGTTGGGCCGCACGTTTGAGGACTACAGCGAGATAGAGCCGGCACTGGAAGCCTTCGTCAAACAGGCTGGGCCGGAACACGACGTGCCGCTGCTGCGCCTGTTCATGGCCCAGGTCGAACGCCGCGTACGGGTTTACGGCAATACCGCCATCGGCGCCTCCGCGCGCCATATCGACCTGCCACCTGTGGCTTGAAAGGAGCCTGCATGACTGATCCGGATTTCCTCCACCGCTATGGCCCTTGGGCCGTGATCGCCGGCGCCTCCCACGGCGTGGGCGCAGCCTTTGCCCACTTGCTGGCGGCCCGTGGCCTGAACTGCGTGCTGGTGGCACGCCGTGGCGACGCGCTGGCCCAGTTGCAACACCAGCTGGAGCAGCAATACGCTGTCCAGGTGCTGCTGGTGACCCAGGACCTGGCTCGCCCAGACGCCTGTGACCAATTGGTGGCGGCCATCGGCACGCGGCAGGTCGGGCTGTTTGTGTACAACGCCGGTGGCGACCCCTACATCACCCGTTTTTTGGCAACCCCGGCCGACGATTGGGACGCCTTGCTCACCCTCAACAGCCAGACGGTGATGCGCTGCAGCCACGCCTTTGGCGGTGCAATGGTGGCGCGCGGGCGCGGCGGCCTGCTGTTAGTGGGCTCCCAGGCGGCGTTGGGCGGTATCCGCAAACTGGCGATGTACAGCGCCACCAAGGGTTTCGCGCTGAACTTGGGCGAAGCACTGTGGGCGGAGTGGAAAGACCTGGGGGTGGATGTGCTCAACCTGCTGATCGGCACCGTGGACACCCCCACCATGCGCGAGGCCATGGTCAAGCTGAACATCCCCGACGCGCTGACCATGGCCCTGCCCAAGGCCCAGGAGTTGGCGCAGTGGGCGCTGCAGGAACTGGGCAATGGCCCGACGCTGATCCACCCCCAGGACACCCTGGCCCATCCCCCCGGCCAGGCTCGACGCGCGCAGGTGCTGAACAAGAGCGCCGAAGCCGCCGTGTTTATTGGCAACGATTGAGGTGCGCCCCATGAAAGGTTTGGACACTGCAGAATTCAAACGTGGCTGGCGGGTGTTGGTGCTGGCCCTGGTCGGCGTGGCGACCAGCTCCAGCTCGTTGCTGCTGTACAGCTTCAGCTCGATGGTCATCCCCTTGCAGAACGCCATGGGCTGGGACCGGGCGCAATTGCAGGTGGCGATCAGCGCGTTGTCGCTGGGCACCATCGTCGCCTCGCAATTGGCCGGCTGGCTCAACCTTCGCCATGGCTTGCGCCGTGTCACTTGGGTTTCCCTGTTGGCGCTGTGCCTGAGCATGTGGGCGTTGACCGGCATCAACGGCTCGATCTGGAGCCTGTACCTGGGCTTTTTCCTGGTGCCGCTGGCAGGGCTGGGCACGTTGCAGGTGACCTGGTCGCACTTGGTCAACCTGTGGTTCGAGGAAAACCGCGGGCTGGCACTGGCAATCATCCTCAGTGGCTCGGGCCTGGCGGCCATCGGCTTGCCATTGCTCACCGCGTGGGCGGTGGGCCGCTGGAACTGGCAGGCAGGCTTTTTCGCCCTGGGGCTGTTGCCGGTGGTCCTGGCCTTGCCACTGACGCTGCGCTGGCTGCTGCCCGCCGCCGGCGCCCCTGGCCATCGCGCCGCCGCGCCGGTTGGCGCAGCACCGGCAAATGGGCTGCGCCTGGGTGAGGCGTTGCGTTCATGGCGCTTCTGGGTATGCAACCTGTCGATGACCCTGGTGGTGTCGTGTGTGGTGGGCATGGTGACCAACATCGTGCCGTTGCTTCAGGACCGTGGCCTCAGTGCACTGCAGGCCAGCCAGGTGTTCAGCAGCTTTGGCATCTCGCTGATCCTCGGCCGGCTGCTGGTGGGCTACCTGATCGACCGGCTGTGGGCGCCTGCCGTGGCGTCGCTGGCGCTGCTGATGCCGGCCTTTGCCTGCGCCATTTTCACCTTCGGCGCCTCGACCATCGCCCTGTACACCCTGGCCACGCTGCTGGTGGGCGTGGGGGCGGGTGCCGAGTTCGACATCGCCGCTTTTTTGATCGCGCGCTACTTTGGTATGCGCGATTACGGCCGGCTGTTTGGGGCGCACCTGGGGCTGGTGACGGCTGGCGCGGCAATCGCGCCACTGCTGTTTGCACTGCTGTACAAGAACACCGGCGGCTATTCGGCGATGCTGCTGTTTTGCGGCGTGTGTTTTGTCGTCGGGCCGTTGCTGTTGCTGACGTTGGGCGGTTACCCGCGCTTCCAGGGCCAAGGGCTGCCTGCCTCGTGAAGCGCCTGATGACTAAATATATAGACAATAATAGTGAAAGTGTTCAACTATTGCGTCATGCGCAGACCAAAACAAGACAGACAAGGAGAAAGCCATGCGTGCAGCCATCATTAGCGAGCGTAATGCACCGCCCGTCGTGGGCGAGTTTCGCGACCCGCAGCCCCAGGAGGGCGCGGTACTGATCGACGTCGATACCGCAGGCCTGGGCGGCTGGGACGTATTGGGCGCCTACCGCCTGGGTGTCGAATACCCCTGTGTGATCCGCGGCGAAGGCGTGGGCCGCGCGCCCGATGGGCGCCGGGTGTATTTCGGCGAGCGCTCGGTGCTGCCGTTCGGTGCCTGGGCAGAGCGTACCCTGGTGCCCCAGGCCGAAGTCTGGAACGTGCCGGAGGAGGTCGATGACAAAACCGCCATCAGCATGGGCATCGCCGCGACGGGCGCCATCGTGCCGCTGGAGAAAGCCCAGATCCAGAAGGGTGAAAAAGTGTTGGTACTGGGCGCCACGGGCACCCTCGGCCAGATCGCCTTGCAACTGGCACGTGGCATGGGCGCCGGCAAGGTAGTGGGGGCCGCGCGTTCCGGCGAGGCCCTGGGCCGCCTGAAGTCGCGGGGCATTGCCGACGAGGTGGTGACCCTGGGCGGCAGCGATGACGTGGGCGCTCTGAAGGAGGCGGCCGATGGCGGTTTTGACGTGGTGCTCGACCTGGTGTGTGGCCAGCCGATGCTGACGTCCTTGAAAGCCACCAATTGGGGGGCGCGCATCATGACCATCGGCACCGGCGCCGGGCGCCAGTTGAACCTGGACATCGCCGACCTGCTGTTTCGCAACCTGTCCTGCATCGGCACTGGCCAGCGCCCGCCGGCCGACCGCGAGCAGATCTGGCTGCGCTTGCTGAAAATCGCCAGGGAACAGCAGATCCAGGTGGACTACCTGGACTTCACCCTCGACCAGGCTGCGCAAGCGTGGGCGGCCCAGGTGAGTGGGCCCCATGCGAAAATCACCGCCACGATCGGCCGATAGCCAACGGTTGGGCGCGCCCTTGAACGGGCGCGCTCAGCGCAGGCGTTGGCGGCGGAACGCCTCGGGCGTGACGCCCAGTTCCTTGCGAAAGGCGGCACCGAATGCGGCGGCGTTGTTGAAGCCGGCCTGGTAAGCCACCTGCTTGACCAGCAAGGTGCGGTCGGCCAGCAATGCCATGGCCGTTTGCAGCCGGCAGTGCGCGGCGTAACGGCGCAGGGTCATGCCGGTGGTGTTCTTGCAGCGGCTGGACAGGGCGCGCAATGGCATGTCACAGGCCTGCGCCAGGCGCTGCAACGCGCCGCTTTGCTCGCCCATGGCATCGAACTGTTCGCGCAGGAACTTGAGTTGCGTGGGGCTGAGTTTTTCGCCGCCTGGCGCGGGGTCGGCACCGGGGGCGTCGATGTATTCGCGGCGCAGGTCCAGGGCGATGCTGGTCAGTAGGCATTCGGTTTGCAATTCGCTGGCAAAGCCCGGTTGGGCCACCTCTTCGGCCAAGCGCAGCAAGGAGGCCTGCAGGTAGTGGCTTTTGAGGTTGAGCATGGATTCATCGACATTGTCTTGCCAGTCCCAGCGAAAGCAGCCCAGCGCACCCAAGGTGGCGGGGTCGAAAACGCACACCAAGGCCTTTTGCGCGCAAGCGTCGTGGCGCAGGTGGAACTGGGTGTCGTGGGGGATGAACAGCAGTTTGCCCAGGGGGTGGAACGCCTGCCTGCGCGGGTGGGCAAAACTGCCCAGGTTGGGGTTGGCATGGCCGCTGGCGGGCAACATCAGGCGCAGCAGGCAACTGTCGCCGGTTTCGATCAGGGCAGTGCCGCTATTGGACCACTGGGCGTGCTCGATGCGGATGTCGAAGCCCTGTTTGGCCACCGACGCCTCGGTCAGGAAAAGGCCCGAGTCTTCGCAGTCGTATTCGCTGTACTGGATCGCGTTCATCTTCCCTACCTTCAGCTTTTTTTATTGTTGGTGCTGAAATTCGACGGTTGGCGCACGTCAAGGGCGCCTCCCGGCCTTGAGTGTAACCAGCGCCGGGGCCCGGCTGTTTCATATATTCAGGTGGCAGGTATCAGGAAATCAGATGACCAAGGGCAAAGATATTTCCATGCGCCAATTGCGCTATTTCGTTGCTGCCGCCGACGCGGGGCAGTTCTCCCAGGCCGCGCTCAAGGTGCACGTGTCACAGTCGGCGATCACCGCGGCGGTGCTGCAACTGGAGGAGTCGCTGGGCGTGGGCCTGTTCGACCGCATGCCCCATGGCGTCGCGTTGACGGCCGAGGGCAACAAGTTCTGCCAACATGCCCGGCACATCCTCGACACCCTGCAGGATGCGCTCAGCGAGCCGCTGTTTCTCAGCCACGCCATGCAAGGCACGGTGCGGGTAGGGGCGTCCTATACGGTGCTAGGCTACTTTTTGCCGGCGTTGCTGGCGCGCTTCAAGCGCAGCTACCCGCTGGTTGAAATCGACCTGGTAGACATGGACCGCCTGAGCATCGAGCGCGCGGTGAGCAATGGCGAGCTCGACCTGGGCCTGACCATCGTGTCCAACACCCCGGACCTGGCAGGGTTTGCCCACCACGTGCTGATTCGCTCGCGTCGCCAGCTGTGGCTGGCCAGCCAGCACCCGCTGATGCAAACCCCCTCGATCAACTTGCAGGACGTGGCCGGGCACGCCTATATCCTGGCTACGCTGGATGAGGGCGACACCTCGACATTGCGCTATTGGGAGTCGCGCGGGTTGGCGCCCAAGGTGGCGTTTCGCACCTCGTCCATGGAGGCGCTGCGCGGGTTGGTGGGCCATGGGTTCGGGGTCACGATCCTCTCGGACATGCTGTACCGGGCCTGGTCGCTGGAGGGCAAGAAAATCGAGATCCGCCCGTTGGTGGACGTGATCCCGCCCATGGAGCTGGGCCTGGTCTGGTTGCCGGACTGCCCGATGCCGGCGCCTGCGCAGGCATTCCGGCAGTTCCTGATCATGGCGTGCGCGTCCTAGGCCAGGCTGAAAGCCTGCGCAGACTCACTCGGGCGGCGCGCCGGGCGCCGGCCATTGGCCGTTATTCATCAGGCTGTCGAACGCCTCGGTCATGTCCTGTGCCGACCCCGGGTAATCATGTCGCACCCACCATAGCCACAGCCCCAACAGCGCCCCGACAAAACTGCGCACCGCCACTTCGTCGCGCAGGTGCGCGGGCGAATACATCCCTTGTTTGCGGTAGTGTTCGCGCACTTGCACCACCAGGATGTTTTCCAGGTGCGCGAGTACCACCCGCTGGCCTTCGCCGCTGAAAAACGAAGTCGTCAGCGCCGCATGCCGCTCGGTGGCGCCAAACAGCCAGGTCGAAACGTCCAGCACCTCCCGCTCGTCGCCCTGTACCTCGGTGACCCGGGTGGTGGGCATGCCGATGATTTCGTAACCGGCCGCGATCAGGTCTTCCTTGTCGCGAAAGTGTGCATAAAACGTCGAGCGCGCCACCCCCGATCGGTCGAGCAGGTCTTGCACGGTGATCTCGCCGTAGTCCTTCTCCAGGGCCAGGCGGTACATGTGGTCCAACAGCAAATCACGGGTGCGCTGGGAGCGCAGCAGGTGGCGCTGGCTTGAACACGATTGATCGGCCTTGTGGGCGGGAGCGGAGTGGGGCATCCGGAACCTCTGCATTGTTTTTATGGGTATGTGCGAGTACCTAAGGTTTTAGAACAGTTTTTGTGAAAGTGTTATTTTTCTTCACGATGTCGAACACATTTGCCGTTCTGTTCGTTGTGGGGTGGTACGGCGGCACTTATGTTTTCTGCGGTCCGCAAGAGACCTTGGAGAACAACAATGAGCACTGTCTACGACTACATCATCATCGGCGCGGGCTCGGCCGGCTGCGTGCTGGCCAATCGTCTATCCGCCGACCCTTCGGCCTCGGTGCTGTTGGTCGAAAGTGGCCCGGACCACACCAGCCCCTTGATTGCCATGCCCCGGGGCATGGGCAAGTTGTTGAGCCCGGGCAACCCCCATGTGTGGCATTACCAGGCCGAGCGCGGCCAGGGCATGCAAAGCGAGCAATGGCTCAAGGGCCGGGCCATTGGGGGGTCCAGCTCGATCAACGGCATGGTCTACGTGCGCGGCACGCCGGCTGATTATGATGGCTGGGAGGCGCAGGGTTGCGTCGGCTGGGGCTGGGCCGACATGGGGCGCCAGTTCGTCGCGCTGGAAGATCACCAACTGGGCAAGGGCACGTGGCGCGGCGTGGGCGGGCCGTTGAAGGTCACCGTGCACCCGGCGGGCGACGCCTTGTGCGATGCGGTGATCAGCGCTGCGGGCGGGCTGGGCGTGGCCCGCACCGATGACACCAACCATGTCGATTCGGTAGGCAAAGGCGGCTTTGGCTACCAGCCGCAAACCACCTGGAACGGCCAGCGCTTCAGTGCGGCCAAGGCCTTTCTCGACCCGGTGCGCGGGCGGCCGAACCTGACGGTGATGACCGGCACGTCGGTGCAACGCATCGAATTTGTCGGCCGCCGTGCCACGGCGGTACAGCTCAGCCCCGGCCAGGCGCACGTGCAGGTACGCCGCGAAGTGCTGCTGTGCGCCGGGGCGATCGAGTCGCCCAAGCTGTTGCAATTGTCAGGCATCGGCCCGGCCGAGTTGCTTGGCAAGCTGGGTATTGCGCTGGTGCAGGACGCCCCCGAGGTGGGCCGTAATTTGCGTGAGCACGTGTACATGGCAATGCAGTACCGGGTGACCCGTGGCAGCTTCAACCATTGTTTTCATGGCTTGGGATTGCTGGGTGCGCTGGGCCAGTACTTTTTGCGCAAGAGCGGGCCCATGACCCATGCCGCCCACGAAGCCGGTGGCTTTATCAAGACCCGCCCGGAGCTTGAGCAGCCAGACGCGCAGATTGGCGTGAGCCTGTATTCCATGAACGGCGACGGCAACAAGATCGAAATCGACAAACAGCCGGGCCTGACCATCGGTGGCTATTTCCTGCGCCCGCAAAGCCAGGGTGAGCTGCGCATCCAATCGAAAGACGCCGCGGTGCCGCCACTGATCAACGCCAATTACCTGAATGCCGAGATCGATCGCACCTCGGCCATCGCCTTGTTCCGCTGGTTCCGCCAGTTGGCCGCACAGCCGGCGCTCAAGCCGTTCATCGTCAGTGAGCTGACGCCGGGGGCGCAGGTGCAAAGCGACGAGCAGATCCTGGCGGCCTTTCGCCGTTTCGGCCAAACCGCCTATCACGTCTCCGGCACCTGCCGCATGGGCGCCGACAGCACCTCGGTACTGGACCCACAGTTGCGCGTGCGCGGCGTGGAGGGCTTGCGGGTAGTGGACACCTCGGTCATGCCCTGCCTGGTGTCGGGCAACACCAACGCCCCGGCGATGGCCATCGCCATGCGCGCCGCGGAAATGATCACCGGCACCCTGTCAGGAGCAAACGCGGCATGACTATTCCTTTTACCCACCTGGACAAACTCTACATCGATGGCGCCTGGGTAGGCGCCGACGGCCCGCCTGAAGCGGTGCTCAACCCGGCCACTGAAGCTGTGATCGGCCAAGCCCCCAGCGGCGACCTGGGCAGTGCCGACGCCGCCATCGCCGCCGCGCGCCAGGCCTTCGACAACGGCCCGTGGCCGTGGCTGAGCATGGCCGAGCGCGCCGGCTACCTGCGGCGCATGCACGCCGCCCTGGTGAGCAAGCGCGAGCAGATCGCCGCGTTGATCATCGCCGAAGTCGGCTGCTCCCAAGGGGTGACCTACGCGATGCAAGTGGACATGCCGTTGGCCCATGTACTGACCGCCATCGAGCAGTCGGTGTGCAGCGACAGCCAGCAAATCGCCGTTCACACCAACCCCAACCCGTTCAACCCCGCAGGCCCGCTGCTGTTGGGCAGCGGCACCGTGGAGCGCGAACCCATAGGTGTGGTGGCCGGCATCACCGGCTACAACTTCCCGTTCTTGCTGAACCTGGCCAAGGTGTTTCCGGCCTTGCTGGCGGGCAATACCCTGGTGCTCAAACCTTCGCCGTTCACCCCGTATTCGGCCTTGCTGTTTGGCCAGATCGCCGAAGAAGTCGGCCTGCCCAAGGGCGTGCTGAACATTGTCACCGGCGGCATCGAGGTGGGCAGCCAGTTGAGCTGCGACCCGCGGGTGGACATGGTCTCGTTCACCGGCTCCGAAACCGTGGGCGCGAGCATCATGAGCCAGGCCGCGCCGACCCTCAAGCGGGTGCACCTGGAGCTGGGGGGCAAATCGGCATTGATCGTGCGCGCCGACGCCGATATCCCGGCCACTGCCCTGGGCGCGGTGGCCGGGCTTGCAGTCAATGCCGGGCAGGGCTGCGCGCTGTTGACGCGGTTCGTGGTGCACCAGTCGGTGCGCGAGCAGTTCGTGCAGTGCGCCAAGGCCGTCGCGGCGCAGTGGAAGGTGGGCGACCCGGCCGACCCCAGCGTCATGATGGGCCCGCTGATCCGTGCTTCGCAGCGGGCCAAGGTCGAGCACTTCATTGCCAGTGGCCGCGACGCAGGCGCCACCTTGGTGTGCGGCGGCGGGCGCCCGGCGCACCTGGACAAGGGCTTTTTCAGCGAGCTGACGCTGTTCGATGACGTGCGCAACGACATGCAGATCGCCCAGGAAGAGATCTTCGGGCCGGTGGGCGTGGTGATCGGCTTTGACAGCGACGAGCAGGCCATCGCCATCGCCAACGACTCGCGTTTTGGCCTGGCTGGCGCGGTGGCTTCGGCCGATGCGGCCACCGCCTATGCCTTGGCCCGGCGTATTCGCGCCGGCAGCGTGTTCCTCAACGGCGGCAGCGGCGGCTTGCCCTACGCGCCCATTGGCGGTTTCAAACGCTCAGGCATCGGGCGTGAGTTCGGGCCCAACTGGCTGAAAGAGTTCACCCAGGAAAAATCGATTATCTACCCCATCGGGCGCTAGCCCTGGCGCGGGTGCGGGTATCAAAAAACGGCTGACAATAAAAACAAAAGGTGGTTTGCATGAAACCAATGAGCAAGCAGGGGCGCGAACGGGCCCGGCAGGCCCTGGCCCTGATGGTGCTGGTGGGGCAGGGCGGCGCGGCAATGGCGGCGGTGATAACGCTGCCCGACTCCGACTATCACCTGCGTTGGGACAATACCGTGCGCTACAACTTGGGCATGCGCATGGAGAACCAGGACCGGCGCATCATGAACAACCCCAACTACGACGAGTCCGACGGCAAGTTCGACAAGGGCGATATCGTCACCAACCGCGTCGACGTGCTCAGCGAAATGGACTTCTCCTTTCGCAAAGAGTGGGGTGCGCGGCTCAGTGCCGCCGGCTGGTTCGACCAGGCGTACCACGACGATGACGTGCACAGCCACGTGGCCGGCTACCAGACCAGCTACGACAACGACCACTACAGCTCGCAGGTGAAGCGCTACGCCGCCGGCCCCTCGGGGGAGATCCTCGACGCCTTTTTGTGGAAGAACTTTCGCTTCGGCGACACCACGGTCAACGTCAAGGCGGGTCGCCACACCAACTATTGGGGCGAAGGACTGCTGTTCGGCGCCCACGCCATTTCCTACTCCCAGGCACCGCTGGACGGCGCCAAGGCGGTGACCAGCCCCGGTATCGAGACCAAGGAGGTGTTCTTGCCCATCGGGCAGGTGTCGGCCAAGGCCCAGGTGACCGAAAACCTGACCCTTGCCGCGCAGTATTTCTATGAATGGGATTACACCCGGTTGCCCTACGGCGGCACCTACTTTGGCGCGGCCGACCCTTTTTTCGAAGGGCCGGACCGCTTGCCCGTGGCGCCGGGCGTGTCCTTTGATCGGGAGCAGTCCAAATTTGGCCGCGACTCCGCCAACTGGGGGGTGATGGCCAAGTACGAGGCCGAGCCGATCAGTTCCACCCTTGGCCTGTACTACCGCCAGTTCGATGACTACCAGCCCTGGCTTGCACCGCAGGTCTCGGCAGCCACCGCCAGCTACCGGCTGGTGTACCCGCGCAACGTCAAGTTGATCGGCGTGAGTTTCTCCCGCGTGTTCGACACGGTGTCGGTGGGCAGCGAGCTGTCCTACCGCAAGGACGGTGCATTGAACGCCGTGGGCATCGACACTACGGACAATGAAGGGCCGCGTGGCGACACCGTGCACTTTATCGCCAACGCCGTGTACGGGGTGCCGCGCAACTTTATCGCCAACAACGCCACCCTGGTCGCCGAGTTTGCCTATAGCCACCTGCGCGAGGTGACCGAACACAAAGAGCTCTACCTGGGTGACAACACCAGCAATTGCGTGGACCCACGGGTGGGCACCCCAGGGTCGGGGAGCAAGCGCGACGGTTGCTCGACCCGCGACTACTCGGCCTTGGCGGTCAACTACACGCCGCAGTACCTGTCGGTGTTCCCGTCCTGGGACATGACCGTGCCCTTTACCGTCAACTATGGCCTATCGGGCAACGCTGCCTCGGCGGGCGGTGGTAACGAAGGCGCGCTCACCTGGTCGGCCGGCGTGCAGATGACCTATGCCCAGCGTTACGAGTTCGGCCTGCGGTATGCCGACAGCGATGCCCAGTCCAAACGCATCCCCGGTGACACTGTGGGCGGCAACGGTGCCGTCGGCGGTACCGATCGCGGCTGGCTGGCTTTTACCTTCAAGACTTCCATTTGACACGCCAAGAAACGGAGTACCTGTCAATGAACGGAAAATTTGCACTGGCGCTGGCGTTGCTCGGCGTGGCCACTTGCAGCCTGGCAGCGGCGCCTGCCGACCAGGTGGCGCAAATCGGCAAGACCCTCACGCCCTTTGGCGCAATCATCGCCGGCAATGCCGACGGCAGCATTCCGGCCTACACCGGCGGCCTGCGGCAAAGCCCTCCGGGTTTCAAGCCCGACAGCGGGTTTTGGGCCGACCCCTTCAAGGATGAGAAACCGCTGCTGCGCATCGACGCCAAGAACATGCAGCAATACGCCGACCGGCTCAGTGGCGGGCAGAAAATGCTGCTGCAGAAGTTCCCGGACTATTACCTGGACATCTACCCTTCGCACCGCACCGCGGCCTACCCCCAGGAAGTGCTCGATGCCACGGCGCGTAACGCCAGCAGTTGCCACACCACCCAAGACAAACTGGCGGTGGACCCGGCTTGCCGGGGCGGCCTGCCGTTCCCGCTGCCGCAAAACGGCAACGAGGTGATCTGGAACCAGCAACTGCGCTACAAGGGCGCGGGCTATACCACCACGGTGTCGTCCAACAGTTGGGTGGTGGACGCGTCGGGCTCGGTGACCAAGACCGCCGAGTCGGCGACCATGGAGGAGGCGCCGTATTATCAGGTCAAGCAGGCCGACCGGGACCCGCAGTTGTACTATCGCGCCTGGGCATTGGACAGCTACCCGGCACGCAGCGCGGGGCAGTTGATCATTCTGGCCGACTACCTCGATCCGCAGACCCAGCCGCGCCGTGCCTGGAGTTACACACCCGGGATGCGTCGGATCAAGCTGGCACCGGAGTTCGCCTACGACACGCCGGTGCCGAACCAGGGTGGGGTGAACCTGTTCGACGAGTTGCAGATGTTCTCGGGCAGCCAGGATCGTTTTGACTATAAGTTGGTGGGCCGCAAGGAGATGTATATCCCTTATAACGCCTACAAGTTTTATTTTAGCTGTGGCCAGGAGGAGCAGTTTTTGCCCCACCATGCCAACCCGGCGTGCGAGCGGTGGGAGTTGCACCGGGTGTGGGTGGTGGAGGCGACGTTGAAGCCGGGCAAGCGGCATGTGTACAGCAAGCGTACGTATTACCTGGACGAGGATACTTTTGGCGCGGGGCTGTATGACGCCTGGGACCAGGGTGGGGTGTTGTACCGTGCGTTGTTTCTCAGTGGCGTGCAGCTGTATGACAAGGTGATTCCGTACACGGTGAAGAACGTCAGTTATGACTTTAACAAGGGCATGTGGTCGTTGCTCAATGATGGGTTGAAGGGCGGCTATTGGGTGCATGACAAGCCGGAATCGGAGCGGGACATGAAGCCCGAGTCGATTGTGTCTCAGGAAACTCAACGCTGATCCCCAGTGACGAGTACCACCTTTGCGGCCCCTCGGGGCCGTTTTTTTGCTCATCGCAAACTGCCTGCGATCTCGCCGTTGCTCTGCTCTTGCTCTGTTCTTGATCTGCTCTTGATCTGCTTGGCTTTTGATCTTGATTGTATGCCCCATTAAGCGCCCGGGCCGACTGGAGGCATTGATCAAGCGGCCGGAGGCGTAGCCGCCGGAGACGGAGCCGGAGGAGCTTCTATTCCGGGCCGTCGTCCGCTTGAGCGATGCCGTAGGGAGGGGACCCGTAGCGCAGCGTAGGGCCCAAGCAGGGGCAAGCCTTTTTTGCTTACTTTTTGTGGCGTTTGACAAAAAGTAAGACGTCGTAAGGGCGGAAAGGTGAAGTGGCCTCCCCCTAGATAATGGATATGCTCGCAATTCTCAGAAGCAGGATGCCGATGCCTTGCACATATCCATTGGTTAGGGTGGTGCCGAATCACCTTTCCGGCCTTACGCCGGCTCACTTTTTGTCAAACGCCACAAAAAGTAAGCAAAAAAGGCTTGCCCCTGCTTGGGCCCTCCGCTGCGCTGCGGGTCCCCTCCTTCCGGCGCCGATCAAGGGGCAGACGGCACCGGCTATAGAAGCTTGCCGGCTGCCGTCTCCCTCGGCTACGCCTCGGGCCCTGCGGGCCGCCCCTTGATCGACGCCTCCAGTCGGCCCGGGCGCTTTACGGGGCATACCATCAAGATCAAAAGCAGATCAAAAGCGGATCAAGATCGAAAGCCAAGGCCGAAGATTGTAGGCGCCTTGATTGTTTGGGTGGTGGAAGAGTTAGGAATTAAATGAACACTTATTGAAAATGTGTTTATATTAATTCGAGGGGCTTACCTGCCCCATGGCCCATCCGCCGACCGGATGATTAAAATAAGGAAAATGCCATGCTGATCGATGTCCACGCACACCTGCTGACCGAAGGTATGCTCAACCGCCACGAATTCTGGGGCCCGTTCATGAAGGTGCAAGGCCTCACCGTCGGGCACTTTTCACTGGGCACCAAGCAGCCAGCCAAGGCTGCCACCGATGCCGAGGCGCAAGCCAACCTGCTCGCGCGCATGACCCACGCCAGCCGGCGCAAGCTGATGGCCGAGCGTGGCGTCGACAAACTGGTGATGTCCACGCCATCCCATTGCTTCATGTATTGGGCCGGTGACTTTGCCAACGAATATGCGCGCATCTGCAACGATGAGTTGTCGGCCTTCTGCAAGGTCGACCCCGACCACTTCGACTTCTGGTGCCACGCCAACCTCGCGGACCCGCTCAACGCCGCCAAGGAAATCGAGCGCGCCGTCACCCAGCTTGGCGCCAAGGGCCTGTGCGTGGGCGGTGCCAACTTCAATGGCCTGGAGGCCCATGACGAACGGCTGTTCCCGGTCTGGGAAAAACTCACCCAACTCGACGTGCCGATCATGGTTCACGGCTTCAACCAGTCGATCTACTGGGGCGAAAAACACACCGACGATAAATTCGAGACCACTTCCATCGTCGGTGACTGCGTCGATGAAACCCTGTTCTTCTGGTACCTGATCTGCGGTGGCGCGCTGGACGTGTTCCCCACCCTTAAAACCTACATCACCCATGCCGGCGGCATGGCGGTGTTCCAGCTGGGCCGCTTGAGCGAGCTCAACCGTGCGATGGCCCCGGACTCGCGCAACCAGCGGCCGTTGATGGACTACCTGAAAAACTTCTACTTCGACCTCGACGTGCATGCACCGGGCCTGCGCCGTGGCGTGGCGGAAGTGGTGGGGGCCGAGCGCCTGCTGTACGGCACCAATTTCGGCGGGGCCTATGACCATGGCGACTTGACCGCAGGGATTGGTTTGTCGGCCGAGGATCGGGAGCGCATTCGCAGCGGCAACGCCATCGACCTGCTCAAGTTGAAGGTGCCGGCAGTCGTCGCATCATGACCGACCCGCTGATGGACATGGGCGCCGGGCGCCCTTATCCGCAACGCAGCGGCCGCCTGCCGCGGCAGTTGGGCGAGGTGACCGCGCCCTGGTTGACCCAACTGCTGCAGCCGCGCTACCCCGGGGTCCAGGTGCGGGCCCTGGAAACCGTGGAAGTGCGCAACGGGCACTCCACCAAGTTGCGCGCCCGGCTCACGCTGAACGAGGCGGGTGTGCGTGCGGGCCTGGCGCTGAACGTGTGCCTGAAGTCCAACTGGTCCGAGGGCTTTGAGAGCGGTGACATCTGCGAGTTGGAATCACGCTTTTATCACTTGGCGCGCGGCTGGGCCGACGCACCGTTGCCCACCACTTATTTCAGTGATTGGGACGCCGACGGTGGTGGCCGTGGCGTGGTGGTGATGGAAGACCTGGGCCTGGCCGCCGGGCAGTTTGGCCACAGCACCGACCAGTTAGGCGTGGACGGCGTGGCCAAGGGCCTGGAGTCGCTGGCGACCTTGCATGGCGCCACCTGGGGCAATGCGCAGTTGCAGCAGCAGCGCTGGCTGCCGGTGTCCATGGCCAACCCGGTGGACAGCGACGGCCTGTTGCGCATGTACAACTACATCCTGGTCAACCTGCGCAAACCAGCCTATCAACAGTTGCTGCCCAGGTGGATGTACGACACGCCGGAGTTGTTCAGCCATGCCTTCGATGAAATGGCCGCGTTCGAACGCGAACAGGTTTCGCCCAGTTGCCTGATCCACGGTGACTCTCACCAGGGCAACAGTTTCTTGCGCAGTAACGGCCAGCGCATCTGGCTTGATTGGCAACTGGCCAGGCGCGGTCGACCGTGGCGCGACGTGGCGTACTTCATGCTGGGGGCGCTCACCGTGGCAGAGCGCCAGGCCGATGCACAGCGCTTGTTGCAGGTATACCGTGAAAAGCTCATCAGCCTGGGTGCCGAAGGCGTGCTGGGGCAGGACGCGGCCTGGGAGCAGTTGCGTCGTTGGCCGGTGTGGGGCATGCAAACCTGGATGTCCAACATGGATGACTGGGGTCAGGCCGGCTTGCCGATGGTGGAGCGGTTTTTCGCCGCCGCCGAGGACTTTGATACCATTGGCCTTTTGACCAAAGGCCGCACGCCCCGTCGCCGACCCATCCTGGGGCAAGACGCACGGCCGTTGGCGCCTGCCTACAAACACTTGCTGGAGCAATGAAATGCCTGAATCCGTTCAACTGCGCCTGCACGGTGCAGACAACGTTCGCAGCCTCAAGGGCATGCCGGCCCTTTGTGGCCGGCACATCGCCGGCCACAGCCTGTTACGGGGCGACCAGTTGCACCGCTTGACCGGCGATGACTGGCAGACGCTGCAGCAGTTGGGGCTCAAGACCGTGTGCGATTTACGCAGCACCTCGGAGCGCGTGAGATACCCCAGCGTTTTGCCGGCAGGTGCCATGCAGCACTTGCACCTGGAGGTGACGGGGGATGTGCGGGCCGACCCGCGGGTGGCTGCGATGCTGGCGGCCAACCCGGTTGCGCAGGGTGCGCGGGAGATGATGCTGGAGGTGTACCGCAGCCTGCCGGACTTGCTGGCGCCGCGGCTGGCGGCGCTGTTCGGGGTGTTTGCCAGTGGCCAGTCGCCGGTGTTGATCCACTGCGCGGCCGGCAAGGACCGCACCGGCGTGGCCGTGGCGCTGCTGTTGCATGCCCTTGGCGTGGCGCCCGAGGTGATCATGGCCGACTACCTGCTGTCGGCGCGGCGCTTCCAACAGCTGGACGAGCAACGCCAAATGGCAATGACCAGCGCGATCACGCACATGGTCGGCCAGCCGGTCAACGAGGCGGCCATGGACGCGGTGCTCGATGCACGGCCTGAGTACCTGCAGGCGGCCTACGCGCGCATCGAGGCGGGGTATGGCGGCCTGCAGGCTTACCTGTTGCGCTTCAGTGGTCTGGACGCGGCGGGGTTGCAACGCTGGCGCGACGGCGTGCTGGCCACCGGGGCCACAAGCCCTGCGTGAGCGCGATGCCCAGCAAGATCAAGCCGCCGCCCACCGCGTGGTACAGGTGCAACGTTTCACCCAGCAACGTGATCGCCAGCACGGCGGTGAACAGCGGCACCAGGTTCATCAGCACGGCGGTTTTCTCGGGCCCCAGGGTATTGAGCCCTCGCATCCACAACCCAGGGGCCAGTGCCGAGGCCAGGAGCCCGGCGAACAGCACCAGGGGGATGTTTTCAGTGGTAAGGGCCACCGAGGGCGCCAGCATGAAGGGCGGCACCAACAACAGCGTGCCGAAGGCGATCTGCACGTACAGGCTTTCCCAGGTGGGCAAGGCGATTTGCCAGCGCTTGACCAGCACGCAGTACAGCGCATAGGACAGCGACGCCAGCAACATCATCAACTCGCCCCGACCGACACCCTGGCGCCACAACGACGCCAGGTCGCCGGCAGCCAACAACCAGGCAAGGCCGGCGAACGACAAGGCGGCGCCCAGCAACATCACCGGGGTAGGGCGGGTGTCGAGCAGCACGAAGGCCAGCAGCACGGTCAGCAGGGGCATGGTGGCCAGGATCAGCCCCATGGAGGTGGCGCTGACCGTGTGCGCGGCGAAATAGGCCAGCGACTGGTACAGCGCCATGCCCAATAAACCCAACAGCGCCAGTTTCGGCAGGTAAGGCCGGATACTGCGGCGCAGGCGCCACACCCTGGGCAGCAACACCGGTGACAGCACCAGCAACGCCACCAGCCAGCGGTAGAAAGAGATCGCCGCAGGGTCGATCACCCCCACCGAAAGGCGATTGACCACGGTGCTGGCCGCCCAGATCAGGGTGGCCAGCACAGGCAGCAAAAAATTCATCATGGCAAGGCCCAGACTTAGTGTTCGGCGCTGTTACGCGCCTTGACCGCCGCAGCGAAATCGCGCTTGAGCGTCGGGAAATAAGCGATCTGGCCGCCCATGCCGCCGGCAATGTCGATCGAGGCGGCGCTGATGAAACTGGCGTATTCGCTGGATAAAAACAGCACCATGCCGGCGACATCCTCAGGCTTGCCGTAGCGGCCGATGGGCACCACCTTCATTACCATCGCGTCAAACTCCTCGCGGCTGACGCCAGGGCCCATTTCCCGATAATGGCGGTCCCATTGCCCGGTGTCGATCCAGCCCATGTTCAGGCTGTTGACCAGGATGTTGTCCTTGGCCAGGGACATGCCCAGGGAGCGGGAGAGGGCGACGCAGGCGGCGCGGTTGATCACCGAAGGGATGCCGTCGGGGGTGGGCACCGTGCCGGCCAGGGCGTTGATTTCGATGATTCGCCCCCAGCGTTGCTGGCGCATGTGCGGCACCACCGCTTGCACGAAGCGAAAATGGCCCATTTGCAGCACATTGGCGTGTTCAAGAATGGCCTCCGGGGTCAGGGTTTCGAGGCTGCCACCGCGGCCCTGGCCGGCGTTATTGACCAAAATGTCGACCCCGCCCCATGCCTGGACCACTTCACTGACAAAGTGTTGAACACCTTGTGTGTCGGTCACATCCACTGCCCGGGCCAGCACCTGTTGGGCGTTTTCCCGTAGCGGGCCGGCGGCCGCGTCGATGGCTTCCTGGCTGCGGGCGCATATCGCCACGCGGGCCCCTTCAAGGGCGAAGGCGCGCGCTATGGCAAGGCCTATGCCTCGCGAGGCACCCGTGACGATTACCCGTTTTGACCTCAGATCGATGTTCATTCGCGGCATTTTCCTGTTGTTTTTATGGGCGAGGCGAAGGCGCATCGAAGGCGCCCTTCAAGCCCCATTAGAACGCAATTCGTCCCGGGATCAAAACATAATTGAACAGTTACTATTTTTGTGTGCAATATGCGCGAGAGGTTTTTTCGGGCTGACGCGGCCCGGCAGGCGGGAGAATGCGAAAATGGCCACCAGCATTCTGAATGTAGAATTGAAATCTTTATATGGAATTTTCTGGATTTCTCGGTTAATTTGATTTCCAGGTCGCGGCAACTGCCGCGGTCGGCAAGTCAGGCAGCACTGGCCCAGGCACGTGGGCGAGGTACGCGATACCGCTCATCACAGAGGCTGCAACCGTTCTACTGACCTCACATAAACGACTGAAAATAAAAATAAAAGGTGGCTCGTATGAAAGACATGACCAAGCATGGTCGGCAGGTGTTCAGCCGCAGCGCTGTCGCGCTGGCAGTGCTCAGCGGCATGAGCTGTGCCCACGCGGTTTCGTTCGACATGAGTAACCCCGATTACCGCCTGCGTTGGGACAATACCGTGCGCTACAACCTCGGTATGCGCATGGATGGTCAGGACAGCCGCATCATGAATACCCCCACCTACGACGAATCCGATAGCAAGTTCGGCAAGCACGATATCGTGACAGATCGGGTCGATTTGTTGAGCGAGGTTGACTTCTCGTACCTGAACGAGTGGGGCGCGCGCATGAGCCTGGCCGGCTGGTACGACAACGCGTACGACGATACCAGCGTCAAAAGCCAGGTGGGCGGCCAGACCAGCTACGAAAACGGCCACTACAGCAACGACGTGAAGCGCTATGTACGGGGCCCGTCGGGCGAAATCCTCGATGCGTTCGTGTGGAAGAACTTTCAGTTGGGCGACGTGCCGGTCAACGTCAAGATCGGTCGCCATACCAACTACTGGGGTGAAGGCCTGCTGTTCGGCGCCCACTCCGTTTCCTACTCCCAGGCCCCGAGCGATGGTGTGAAAGCGGCCACCAGCCCCGGTATTGAGACAAAAGAAGTGTTTCTGCCTGTCGGCCAGGTGTCGGCCAAGGCGCAGGTTACCGATCACCTGTCGATTGCCGGCCAGTATTACTATGAATGGGACAACACTCGCATCCCTTATGGCGGCACCTATTTCGGTGGCGCGGACTTCCTGTTCGAAGGGCCGGACCAGTTGCCCGTGGGCGCAGGCGCCTTGCAACGCCAATCCTCCAAATTTGGCCGCGACAATGCCAACTGGGGGGTCATGGCCAAATACAACATGGAGGCCATCGAATCGACCTTCGGTTTCTACTACCGCCAGTTCGATGACTACCAGCCGTGGCTCGCGCCAGAAATCAAGGCCAGCCTGGGCGAGTACCGCGTGGTGTACCCACGCGGCGTGAAACTGGCGGGCGTCAGCTTTGCACGGGTATTTGACTCGGTAGCCGTGGGCAGTGAGTTGTCCTACCGCATGAACGGCGCGTTGAATGCCACAGGCGTCAGCACCGTGGATGACGAAGGCCCACGCGGCGACACCGTGCACTTTATCGCCAACGCCGTGTATGGCGTGCCGCGTAACTTCATTTCCGAGAACGGTACCTTGGTGGCCGAGTTCGCGTTCAGCCACCTGGCCAAGGTCACCGAACACGACGAGCTGTTCAAATACAAGGGCAACGCAGCCTGCACCAGCGCCCGTACACCTGCGATCGCAGGCTCTGGCGATGAGTCCGATGGTTGCTCCACCCGCGACTACTACGCAGTGGCAGTCAACTACACGCCGCAGTACCTGAACATCTTCCCGTCGTGGGACCTGGAAGTGCCGTTCACTGCCAACTATGGCATTCACGGTAACGCCGCCTCCGCCGGTGGCGGCAGTGAAGGCGCCCTGGCCTGGTCCACCGGCGTCAAGTTCACCTACCAGCAACAGTATGAATTTGGCCTGCGCTACGCTGACACCCACGCCCAATCCAAGAACCTGGCCAATGGCACGGTCGCCGGCAACGGCGCTGTGGGCAACACCGACCGCGGCTGGCTGGCTTTTACGTTCAAAACCTCCTTCTGAACAAATCCAATAAAAACGGAGACCGCCTGAATGAAACGACAAATTGCCTGGTCCATCGCACTGCTTGGGTTTGCAACCTGCAGCATGGCCGCCGTCAGCCCGCAGGAAGCGGCGCAGTTGGGTAAAACGCTCACCCCATTCGGTGCGATCCAGGCGGGTAATGCCGAAGGCACCATCCCGGCCTACACCGGCGGTTTGACCAAGGCGCCGGCAGACTACAAGCCTGACAGCGGCTTTTGGACCGACCCGTTCCGTGACGAGAAACCCTTGTTCCGGATTACCGCGCAGAACATGGCGCAGTACGCCGACAAGCTCAGCGAAGGGCAGAAGGAAGCGCTGAAAAAGTTTCCTGACTATTACTTTGATATCTACCCAAGCCACCGCACCACGGCCTACCCCAAGGACGTGCTGGAGGCGACCACCCGTAACGCCACCACCTGCAACACCCTCAAAGATGGCCTGGCGGTAGACGTGGCGTGCCGCGGTGGCCTGCCGTTTCCGATCCCCAAGAACGGCAACGAAGTGATCTGGAACCAGCAGCTGCGCTACAAGATCGGCCACGGCTACTCCACCACCAGCTCGTCCAACAGCTGGGTAATGGATGCCAACGGCCAGCGCACCAAGGCGGCCGAGCAGGCAACCTTCGAGGAGCAGCCTTACTACCAGACCGCCCAGGCGGACCGTGACCCCAACATGTATGCGCGGGTGTATTCGCTGAACAACTACCCGGCGCGCCGTTCGGGCGAGGTCACGGGCATCAATGACTACCTGGACCCCACCACCAAGCCACGCCGGGCCTTCAGCTATTCGCCGGGCCAGCGCCGGGTGAAACTGGCCCCAGAGTTTTCCTTCGACACCCCGGTGGCGAGCCAGGGCGGCGTGACCTTGTTCGACGAACTGCAAATGTTCTCGGGCAGCCAGGACCGCTTCGACTATAAGCTGGTGGGGCGCAAGGAAATGTACATCCCGTACAACGCCTACAAGTTCTATTTCGAGTGCAAGCAGGACGACCAGTTTCTCACCCACCACGCCAACCCTGCCTGCGAGCGTTGGGAGTTGCACCGCGTATGGGTGGTGGAGGCCACGCTCAAGCCGGGCAAGCGCCACGTCTACAGCAAACGCACCTACTACCTGGATGAGGACACCTTCGGCATCGGCCTGTACGACGCCTGGGACCAGAGCGGTGCCCTGTACCGCGCGATCTTCCTCAGCGGCGTGCAGCTGTACGACAAGACCCTGCCGTACAACGTCAAGAACGTGGTGTACGACTTCAACAAAGGCATGTGGGCCTTGCTCAACGATGGCCTGAAGGGCGGCTACCGCTTTGTCGACACGCCGCGTTCGGAACGGGAAATGAACCCAGAGGCGATCGTGGCGCGCGAAACTCAGCGCTGACCCAGGCGTTGCACGGCAGTTGAACAAGGGTCGCCTGTACAACGCATCGCCATTGAGCGGCGCGCTGGCGGGTGACCCGGCATGGTGAGGATAAAAATAATGATTAGCCAACGCCTTGTACGCCCCATTTATGTTGTCGCGCAGTGGTTGAGTGCCACCCTGGTGTCCGTGCTGCTGGCAGCAGGGCCCACCCAGGCGGCCGAGCTCATCGACCCGTTGGCCGAACCGGCCAGCACGCTGCAAGGCCCGTTGAACTGGCCGCTCATTGGCGTGGCACAGGCGGGCGATGCGCTGGTCGGTGTCGGCCTGCACGGCTTGATCCAACGCTCGCTCGACAACGGCAAGACCTGGGAACAGGTGCCAAGCCCGGTCGCAAGCGACCTGGTGCAAGTACGCTTCAGCGATGCCCGCAATGGCTGGATCGTCGGCCATGATTGCGTGGTGCTGCACAGCAGTGACGGCGGTGCCAGTTGGGCCGTGCAGATGGATGGGCGGCAATTGCTCGGCCTGCTCGACACCGTGTACGGCCAACGGGCCGCGCAAGGTGATCAGGACGCAGCCGACATGGTGCGCGAAGTCAAACGCGCCATGGGTTCCTCGGCAACCGCCGACGTGCTGCCGGCGCCCTTGCTGGACGTGCTGTTCGATGCCCAGGGCCATGGGTTTGCCGTGGGTGCCTTCGGCATGATCCTGCACAGCGACGACGCCGGCAAAACCTGGCAGCCGTGGATCGAGCGAGCGGACAACCCGCGACGCATGCACCTTTATGGCCTGGCGCAACGCGATGGCACGTTCTACATCAGCGGTGAACAGGGGCTGTTGCTGCGCCTGGATGCCCAGCAGCAGCGCTTCGTGGCAATCGAAACGCCCTACACCGGTACCTATTTCGGCGTCGCGGCACTGGACCACCTGCTGCTGGCCTACGGGCTACGCGGCACGCTCTATGCCAGCCGCGACGAGGGCCAGAACTGGCAGGCCGTGGACACCCACTTGAACAGCAGCCTGGTGAACATTGTCGAGCAGGGCCCAGCCCTGATCGTGGTGAGCCAGGGCGGCCAACTGGTCCAGCTCGATCGCCAGAGCCTGCAGGTCACGCCACTGGCCGAACGGCGCGTGGGCGAGGTGTTCGCCGCCAGCAACACCGGGCAGGCGGCAAGCCTGGTGGTGACCGGCTTTGGCGGCGCCCAGGTCATCGATATCGCCAAGGCTGATTGACGCGATCGGCACGATTCCCCTACGAGACAGAAAAAATGGTCGAGCAAAAATTCAACAGCGGGATGCCAGTGATCGCCAACCTCGCGGATTTCGACAAGGACTCCGGCGGCTGGTTTGAGCGCGTCATCTTCAAAAACCGCATGTTGGTCATCATTGCCTGCCTGGTCGCGACGGTCGTGCTGGGCTTTTTTGCCACGCGCCTGCAGGTCAACGCCAGCTTCGAGCGGATGATTCCCAGCTCCAGCCCCTACATCAAGAATTACATGGCCAACAAAAGCCAGCTGCCGGGCCTGGGCAACAGCGTGCGCATCGTGGTGGAAAACAAGACCGGCGATATCTATAACGCCGATTACCTGTTGGCCCTGCAAAAGGTCAACGACATCCTGTACCTGATCCCAGGCGTGGACCGCTCCTGGATGAAGTCGTTGTGGATGCCCATCGTGCGCTGGAAAGAGGTCACGGAGGAGGGCATCGACGGCGGTGCGGTGATGCCTGCCGACTACAATGGCAGCCCCGAGTCGATCCAGGCCCTGCGCCGCAACATCATGCGCGCCGGTATCGTCGGCAACCTGGTGGCCAACGACGGCAAGTCGAGCATGATCGTCGCGCCGCTGCTGGACATCAACCCGCAAACCGGCAAGCCGCTCGACTACGGCGATTTTTCCCGGCAGCTGGAAGCCAAGGTGCGCAGCCTGGAAAGCCCCACGGTGGGCATCCACATCGTCGGCTTCAGCAAACTGGTGGGCGACCTGATCGATGGCCTGTACTCGGTGATGCTGTTCTTCGGCGCCTCGGTGCTGATCGCCGGGCTGTTCGTCTACTTCTATACCCGTTGCCTGCGCAGCACGCTGTTGCTGGTGGGCGTGGCGGTGGCCGGGGTGGTATGGCTGCTGGGGTTGATGCAGTTGCTGGGCTACGACCTGGACCCGTACTCGATCCTGGTGCCGTTCCTGATCTTCGCCATTGGTATCTCCCACGGCACGCAGAAGATGAACGGCATCCTTCAGGACATCGGCCGCGGCACGCACAAATACGTGGCGGCGCGCTACACGTTCCGCCGCCTGTTCCTCACCGGCCTCACGGCGCTGTTAACCAACATCGTTGGCTTCGCGGTGCTGGTGATCATCGATATCCCGGTGATCCGCGACCTGGCATTGACCACCAGCATTGGCGTGGCGGTGTTGATTTTTACCAAGCTGTTGCTGATTCCGGTGGCGCTGTCGTACCTGGGCGTGAGCAAGAAGGCGGCGCGCATCGCCATCGCCAAGGACCAGGCCGGCGAAGCCAACCGCGGCCTGCTGGGGCGCATCTGGCACGGCCTGGACCGTTTTACCGAGCGCCCGGTTGCCACGGCGGTGATCGCCGTGTCGCTGCTGGTGACGTTGCTGGGCAGCGTGATGATGATGCACTTGAAGGTGGGCGACCTGGACCCTGGCGCGCCCGAACTGCGGGCCGACTCGCGCTACAACCGCGACAACGCCTACATCACCGCCCACTATGGGCTGTCGAGCGATCAGTTCGTGGTCATCGTGAAAACCAACGAAGACAGCTGCCGCCTTTATCAATCGCTGCAAAGCATGGACCGCCTGGCCTGGCGCCTGCGCCAGGTACCGGGGGTACAGACCACCCAGTCGCTGCCCGAGACCGTGCGCATGATCACCTCGGGCATGGCCGAGGGCAGCCCGAAATGGCTGAGCATCAGCCGCGACCAGGCCATCACCAACTCGGCGGTGGATGCGGCGATGATTTCAGCGCCCGGCATCACTAACCAGCAGTGCTCGGTGACCCCGGTGATTGCCTACCTGGCCGACCACAAGGCAGACACCCTGAACCGCGTGTTGAAGGTGTCCGAAGATTTCGCCAAGGCCCATGACAGCGCACCGGGCGCCGAGCAGCCGGTGCAATTTTTGCTGGCCGCGGGCAACGCCGGCATCGAGGCGGCCACCAATATCGAAGTGGAGAAAGGCATCGTCACCATGTACCTGGCGGTGTATGGCGCCACGGCGCTGTTGTGCCTGCTGACCTTCCGCAGTTGGCGCGCGACCCTGGTGGCGCTGATTCCGCTGCTGATGACCACCATCATTTGCAAGGCGCTGATGGTGTGGCTGGGCATCGGCCTGAAAGTCGCCACCCTGCCGGTGATCGCTGTCGGCGTGGGGGTGGGGGTGGACTACGCGCTGTACCTGCTGAGCGTGCAACTGGCCGTGCAGGCACGTGGCGGCAGCCTGGCCGTGGCCTATCGCCGCTCGCTGGATTTCACCGGCCGCGTGGTGGCCCTGGTAGGCCTGACCATGGCCGCCGGGGTGATCACCTGGGCGTGGTCGCCGATCAAGTTCCAGGCCGACATGGGCATCCTGCTGACCTTCATGTTCCTGTGGAACATGCTCGGCGCGCTGGTGTTGATCCCGGCCCTGTCGCACTTTTTGCTCAACCCCAAGGGTAACTCGAAAGGGGGCGCGGCCCTGGACCTGGAGGACGCGCGCCAGCAGCAGGACAGCCGCAAGCCTGCCGCCCAACCGCGCACGCATTCTTTGAATAAGGCCGCCGCGCCCCGGCGCGCTCGCTGACAGATCGCCAGGCCAGCCCCTGGCCGCACATTGCAAGGAGAGACACATGTTCGAATTATTGATGAGCGCCGACATGATGGTGCCGGACCCGGACGGCATGACCGAAATGCTGGTCGACAAGCTCGGTATCTACAAGCACGAGCGCTGGCGCCAGGCGTTTGATAACCACCCCTACATCGCGCACTTTTTGCGTGTGCATAAATCCCTGGCGGTGTCGCCCACGCGCATCGAGCCGCAGTGGCACCTGGACCGGCCCAACCCGGGCGACCCGCTGTTCCATGACTTCCTGGAAAGCCTGAAGGACTACCAGGGCCACCACCGGCCCATGCTGACCCACTCCATCGTGCTGGCCTTGCACGGCGACAAGTTCGATGCCCTGGTAGACAAGCTGATGCGACGTGGCTTGCCGTTTCGCATGGCCCAGCGCACCCCGGAAATGCCCTTCGACCGCCTGTGGCTGGGCGCAACCCCCGAGCAGCCGTATTACCAGCCTTCGGTGGATGGCGGCCTGTGCATTGAAATCATGCCGACCGAGCCGTTGCAGATGCCGCCCGAAACCTACCAGTTGCCGGCCGCCCAACCGCGCGACCTCAAGCCTGGCGACATGGTGCGGGTGACCGCGCGCGGGTTTCTGGTGCGCGACCTGGACGAGACGCTGCGCAAGGTCTCGACCAACCTGGACTGGGAGCCCAGCGGGCCGGTGCAAACCATTCAGAGCGAGGGCTACCGCCGTGCACGAATGGGCTTCACGGTGCCCAACAGCGCGACGCTGGACGTGCTGCAAGCCACGTACTGGAACACCGACGCCGGCCATTACGTCAACAATTGGGGCCCGGGCCCTTACTACATCCGCATCGGCGTCAACGACCTGGCCGCCAAGGCCCAAGACCTGCGCGCCCGTGGCACGCGCTTCCAGTGGATCGAGTCGAGCGAAGCCGTGCAGGGCCGGCCGCTGATCAAGATCGACCCGCAGGAGCTCAATGGCCAGGTGTTCGAGTTCGAGGAGTGCCCGGTATGAGCACCGAGCCAAACACGCACATCCACGAAGCCATTAACCCGGCCGTGCGCCTGGAGCGTGAGGCCGCGATCGGCTGGGTGGTGCTGACCCGGCCGGGGCAAATCAACGCCATCAACGACGACATCCGCGTGGGCGTGCCCCAGGCGCTGGCAGTGCTGCAGCAAGACCCGCAAATCCGCGTGATCGTGATCCGTGGCGAAGGCGAGCGGGGCTTCTGTGCCGGGGCCGACATCAAGGAGCGCCGGGGCCCCGAGTCCAGCCTGCAGGTGCGCCAGCGCATGGAAAAAGTGCGTTGGATCGAAGCCCTGGATGCGGTGGCCAAACCCATCATCGCGGCGGTCCATGGCTACTGCATGGGCGGCGGGCTGGAGCTGGCGCTGGCGTGCGACATCCGCTTCGCGGCGCCCAACGCGGTGTTTGCCCTGCCGGAAACCGGCCTGGGGCTGATCCCCGGTGGTGGCGGCACGCAGCGCCTGTCACGGGTGGTGGCGCCGGGCCAGGCGCTGGACATGCTGCTGACCGGTGACCGCATGACGGCCGAGCAGGCCCAGCGCATTGGCCTGGTCAGCCGCCTGGCTGGCGACAACGCAAGCCTTGTGGACGAGGTGCGGGCATTTGCCCAGCGCATCGCCGGCAAGCCGCCAACGGCCTCGGCCTATGTAAAACGCGCGGCGCGTGCGGCGCTGGAACTGGACCTCAAGAGCGGCCTGAACCTGGAGCTGGACCTGTTTGCCTTGCTGGCCCCGACCCAGGACGCCCGCGAGGCGGCACTGGCCTTCAGCGAACGGCGCGAGGCACGGTTTACCGGCGAATAAACGCTGCCACGTGCCCACACAACAATAAGGACAAGCACATGACTACAGGCAAACTGGCAGGACGCGTGGCAATCATCACCGGTTCCGGTGGCGGCCTGGGCGCTGAGTGCGCGCGGGTGCTGGCTGCCCATGGGGCGAGCATCGCGGTGGTGGACATCAACCTGGAAGGCGCCAATGCGGTGGCCCAGGCGTTGCAGGCGCAAGGGCACCAGGCCTTGGCGATTCGCACCGACGTGTCCCAGGAAGAAGACGTACGGGCCATGGTCGCCCAGGTGCGCGAACACTTCGGACGCATCGACGTATTGCACAACAACGCGGCGATCCTCAACGCCGAGCAACGCCAACTGGACCGTGATTTCGTCAACCTCGACATGCAGGCCTGGGACCGGGCCATCGCGGTCAACCTGCGGGGCGCGGTGCTGTGCACCAAGCATGTGATCCCGGTAATGCTGGAACACGGCCGCGGCTCGATCATTTTTGCAACCTCGGGGCTGGGCATGCAGGGCGACATGTCCCTGACCGGCTACGCCACCTCCAAGGCGGGCTTGATGATGTTGCCGCGCATGGTCGCCTCGCAATACGGCAAGCAGGGCATCCGCGGCAACGCCGTGCAGATCGGCCTGGCGCCTTCGGAGCACGCCATGCCAGCGGCCTTGCTGGACATCCTGCGCGACAACCACTGCACCGCCGAGTTGGGCACGCCCCGGCAGATCGCTGACGTGGTGGCGTTTTTGGCCAGTGACGAATCGTCCTTCGTGACCGGCACCACGCTGGTGGCCGACGGCGGTTTCAGCAGCCACACGCCATCGCTGGTGGCCATGCGTGAACTATTCGCGCAGATGGGCCGCACGGGTATGTGACGCCGTGCGATGCGCTTTGTGGCGCATCGCAATCCCTATGATCGCCACCGGCGCCGAGCGCCGTCGTGGTTGCACTTGAACCTGGAAACTTCGATGAATCAGAACACTCACGCGCCGAGCAGCGATTTTGATGTGATCGTGGTGGGCGGCGGCACCAATGGCCTGTCCGCGGGCTGCTACCTGGGCAAGGAAGGCAAGAAAGTGCTGGTGCTGGAGGCACTCGACAAAGTCGGTGGCATGGCGTCCTCAGGCTACCTGATCGCCGAAGCGCCGCAGCACCTGGTGCACCCCTGTGCGTTGGACATGATGTCCATGCGTGTGCATGCCCATGTACCGGAGGAGCTGGAACTGGCGCGGCACGGTTTCAAGTCAATCGAGCTGGCGCCGGGTTATGTGTACCTGCACCCGGACGGTACTTCACTGATCTTCTGGCGTGACCGCGAGAAGACCGCCGCCGAGATCCGTCGCTTCAGCAGCAAGGACGCCGCCGCGTTTCTTGAATTCATGAAGGTCATCGATCTGTTTCTCGACATCGCACTGCCGATGATGCGTGTCGACCCGGCGCAGGCCAACCTGGGCACCAAGCTGAGGATCCTGGGCACGGCGATCAAGCACAAGGCGCTCAAGCCCGAACTGATGGCGTTGATGACCGGCTCCGCGCTGCAGGCGGCGCGCGAGCGCTTCGAGCACCCGGTGACCATTAGCGCGATGTGCGCGCTTACCGGCCTTGCCGGTGACATCAGCGCCGACGGGGGCGGCATTTATTATGCGTTGCTTGGTTTCCTCCATCGCTTTGGCGTGGGCCGCGTGTTGGGCGGTATGCAGCAGTTGAGCAATGCCTTGCGCTCGCGTTTCGAGGAGCTGGGCGGCCAGGTGCTGGTGTCGGCCAGCGTCAGTGAAATCATCGCCCAGGACGGCCAGGTCAAAGGCGTGAAGCTGGCCGATGGGCGCACCTTCAGCGCCCCCGTGGTGATCGCCGGTTGCCACCCCAAGCCTGCGCTGGAAATGGTCACCGCCGGGCAGATACCCCGGCACCTGTTGACGCGCATCGCCATGGCGCCGGCCAACGCCAAGGGCTCGGGCCCCTTGAAGGTGGACGTGGCCTTGCGCGGGCAGATCTCGCTACCGCGCTTTGAAGCCGCGCGCGGCGATGGCGTGGACTTGCGCAAGACCTGCCTGTTGATCGGCACCGAGGAGGCGGTGCTGGAAAACTTCGCCGCTTGCGCCCGGGGCGAGGTGCCGACCTTGCCCTACATCACCGTTGCCGCGCCCAGCGCCGCAGACCCCTCGCAAGCCCCGGCCGGCCAGGACGTGTTGTACATTTACCCGCCGGTGATGCCGGTCAATCCGACCCAGGGCTGGGATGGGCTGCGCGAGCAGGTGGCCGACCAGGTGACGCAGCAGCTGTATGACTATATCGAGGGCATCGAGGGGCAGGTGATCGGCCGGCACATCGAGGCCGCGCCTGACTTTACGGCCCGCCTGAACACTGTCAATGGCTGTGTGGTGCACATCGACACCACCACGCTACGCTCCAGTACCCTGCGCCCGGCACATGGCCTGGGCGGCGATACGTTGCCGGTGGCCGGGTTGTATCTGGGCAGCGCGGGCATTCACCCGGGGGGCGGGGTTAACGGCATGGCCGGGCGGTTGGCGGCCCAGCGGGTGAGCAAGTACCTGAAAAAAGGTTCTTCGCGGAATTCTGGGAAATAGGCACATCGTATCCTGCCCGTGCCCGTGCCCGTGCTCTCTGGCCGCTGCTCTGCTTGTGATCTGCTTGTGATCTGCTTGTGATCTGCTTGTGATCTGCTTGTGATCTGCTTGTGATCTGCTTGTGATCTGCTTGTGATCTGCTTGTGATCTGCTTGTGATCTGCTTGTGATCTGCTTGTGATTTTGCTTTTGATCTTGATCTTGATTGTGTGCCCCATTAAGCGCCCGGGCCGACTGGAGGCGTCGATCAAGCGGCCGGAGGCGTAGCCGCCGGAGACGGAGCCGGAGGAGCTTCTATTCCGGGCCGTCGTCCGCTTGAGCGACGCCGGAGGGAGGGGACCCGTAGCGCAGCGTAGGGCCCAAGCAGGGGCAAGCCTTTTTTGCTTACTTTTTGTGGCGTTTGACAAAAAGTAAGACGCCGTAAGGGCGGAAAGGTGAAGTGGCCTCCCCCTAGATAATGGATATGCTCGCAATTCTCAGAAGCAGGATTCCGATGCCTTGCACATATCCATTGGTTAGGGTGATGCCGAATCACCTTTCCGGCCTTACGCCGTCTTACTTTTTGTCAAACGCCACAAAAAGTAAGCAAAAAAGGCTTGCCCCTGCTTGGGCCCTCCGCTGCGCTGCGGGTCCCCTCCTTCCGGCGTCGCTCAAGGGGCAGACGGCACCGGCTATAGAAGCTTGCCGGCTGCCGTCTCCCTCGGCTGCGCCTCGGGCCCTGCGGGCCGCCCCTTGAGCGACGCCTCCAGTCGGCCCGGGCGCTTTACGGGGCATACCATCAAGATCAAAAGCAGATCAAGATCAAGATCAAGATCAAGATCAAGATCGAAAGCCAAAGCCAAAGCCAAATTCTGCTCTTGATCTGCTCTTGATCTGCTCTTGATCTGCTCTTGATCTGCTCTTGATCTGCTCTTGATCTGCTTGGCTTTTGATCTTGATTGTATGCCCCATTAAGCGCCCGGGCCGACTGGAGGCGTCGATCAAGCGGCCGGAGGCGTAGCCGCCGGAGACGGAGCCGGAGACGCTTCTATTCCGGGCCGTCGTCCGCTTGAGCGATGCCGGAGGGAGGGGACCCGTAGCGCAGCGTAGGGCCCAAGCAGGGGCAAGCCTTTTTTGCTTATTTTTTGGCTGGGCCGGCACACCGGGCGTTTGACAAAAAGTGAGCCGGCGTAAGGCCGGAAAGGTGATTCGGCATCATCCTAGCCAATGGATATGTTCACCGTTTTAAGAGCAAGCTTCAAAGATGCGTGAACATATCCATTATCAATGGCGCGATCACTTCACCGTTCCGCCCTTACGGCGTCTTACTTTTTGTCAAACGCCACAAAAAGTAAGCAAAAAAGGCTTGCCCCTGCTTGGGCCCTCCGCTGCGCTGCGGGTCCCCTCCCTCCGGCGTCGCTCAAGGGGCAGACGGCACCGGCTATAGAAGCTTGCCGGCTGCCGTCTCCCTCGGCTACGCCTCGGGCCCTGCGGGCCGCCCCTTGAGCGACGCCTCCAGTCGGCCCGGGCGCTTTACGGGGCACACAATCAAGATCAAAAGCCAAGCAGATCACAAGCAGATCACAAGCAGATCACAAGCAGATCACAAGCAGATCACAAGCAGATCACGAGCAGATCACAAGCAGATCACGAGCAGATCACCGGCTCCGGGTTTTAGCTGCGCAAGGAGATGCCGGCCAGCACGAAGTCCGCCGAGTACTGGCGCCAGGTCGACAAGCCTTCCTGGGAGTCGGTGTCCAGGCCCGCCAGCGCCGACATCGAGTAGCGGTTGGTAAACCAGCCGGTGGTCACCAGCGAGGCGCTGGCCAACAGCAGGCGCGGGTTGATGTCGGAGCGAAAATCACCGCTGGCGGCGCCTCGCTTGAGAATCGCGTCCAGCTTGGCGATCAGCGCGGGGGCCATCTCCAGGAAATGGTTACGCGGTGTTTCATGGACATCGTGGTAACGGATGCCCTCCAGCGCCAGGCTGCCCAGGAAAGGGTCCAGGCGGTATTGATCGAAGAAATGGTTGAGCACCGCGCGCATCGCCAACGGCGGTGGCAGGTGTTCGATGTCCAGGCCAACAAGCTCCGACATGATGTGGCCCGACGACTCGTCCAGCACAGCCACGAACAGGCCTTCCTTGGAGCCGTAATAGTGATAGACCAACTGTTTGGTGACCCCGGCATCGCCGGCGATGGTCTCCACGCGCGCGCCAGCCAGGCCCTTGCGGGCGAACTCGATGCGTGCAGCGGCGAGCAAGCGATTCATCGTGCTGCGCTTGCCCTGTTCACCACCTTCTACTGCCTTTGTCGCCACCTTGTACTCCTTGTTGCCGGGGACCTTCGTTTGACCCCAGGTCAAACGAATCGAACTGCCCATCCAGAGGGCAGCGCATACCATAGGTTGGCAGCCTGGGCACTGGACGTAAAGCGTGCGGCCAGAACAATAAAAAAGAGCGTCGCCGATGCTGTATTCGCTGGCGCTTGAGAACCGATAGGAGATCTTGATGAGCAACGAAAGCGCAGCACTGGACCTGGCCACCGCGTATTCGGCGGTGTCGCAACTGTACCGTGGCACCGACCTGGATATCCACGAGGTGTGCCGTGAGCAACGGCTCAAGTCGCCGATCTACGAGGGTGACTTCATCAAGCAGTTCGGCGTACCCACCAACGCCGGTACCCAGCAGGGTACGCGCCCCACCTTTGCCTTGTTCACGTATCAGGACGTGATGAGCGTGCTGCGCGATGGCGCCACCTACACCAGCGGGTTTATCGCCGAGGGCCTGGGGGCGTTTTTCGATGGTTTGATCATTCTGGCGATGGATGGCGATGAACACCGCAAGGTGCGCGCCCTGCTGCAGCCAGCGTTCATGCCCGAAACCGTGAACAAGTGGCGCCCGCAGATCGACCAGGTGATTCGCGAAGAGTACATCCAGCCGATGTTGCCGGCCAAAAAGGCCGACCTGATGAAGTTTGGCCTGGAGCTGCCGATCCGGGTCATGTACGCGCTGATGGGTTTTCCTTCCGATGACCCGTCCAGCTACAAACAGTACGCCGCCTGGGCGCTGGCCATCGTGGGCGGCAACCAGATCGACCCGGCCAAGATGGTCGAGGCGCGGCGCCAGGCCGGCATCGCCGTCAAGGGTTTGTACGACGCGCTGCAAGAGGTGGTGGTCAAGCGTCGCGCCGAAGGCAGTCAGGGCGATGACGTGGTCGGCCGGCTGCTGCGCGCCGAATACGAAGGGCGCACCCTGGATGACCACGAGGTGATCACCTTCACCCGCTCGTTGTTGCCCGCCGCCGGGGAAACCACCACGCGTATGTTTGGCTCGGTGATGACGTTGTTGCTCACCACGCCAGGCTTGCTTGAAAGGGTGAAAGCCGACCGCGCGCTGATCGGCAAGCTGATGGATGAAACCACCCGCTTCGAACCGGTGGCCACCTTCAAGGTGCGCGAGACCGCCAGGGAAGTTGAATTCCACGGCGTGAAGATTCCCAAGGGCGCCTTCGTGCAATGCATGGTGGTGTCGGCCAACCGTGACGAGGACGCCTTCGACCGGCCGGATGTGTTCGACATCGACCGCAAGCCCAAGCCGTCCTTCGGCTTTGGCTTTGGCCCGCACATGTGCATCGGCCAGTTCGTCGCCAAGGTGGAAATCAGCAGCGCGGTCAACGCCATCCTGGACCTGTTCCCCAATTTGCGCCTGGACCCCAGCCAACCGGTACCGCAGATCAGCGGTGCGCAGTTGCGCGGCGTTTCCACGCTGCCGGTGATCTGGGACTGAGCCCGGCTACGCCATTGCACATCCAACCCCACGCCTTTACAAAAAAAACAGAGGGCACCATGAGAACGTTTAAAACCATTCCGGAACGCGGCGATTTCGGCTTTCAGCAATTGGTTGGGCCGCACAAGGTCACGGGCGCCTCGATGGCGGCCGAACGCGGCTTCTTCGGCCTGCACCTGAGCAAGAGCTCGCCGTTTGGCTCTGTACGTGACGAGCAGGGCAACATCTATTCGTTCGTGCGCTCGTTGATGGCGCCCAACGGCACGCCGAACCCGACCAAATTCTTCTACCTGAACAACCATGTCGATCACGTCAACCTGCGCATGGACCACGAGAAAATGGCCAGGCAGGCGCTCACGCCGATGCCGGTGCACAGCTTGGACGGCGACACGGCACGCTGGGCCAGCCAGCCGGGTGAGCCTGGCAACGGCTGGGAGATCACCGCCAACAGCGAGCGCCTGACCTGGAAAGAGGACGGCCTGTTTCACCTGGAAGGCCGCCTGCTGGGCCCGGGCCTGCAGTGGTACCTGCCGGGCGTTGAGTGGGGCACCTTCTACGTCTCGCAACTGTGGGAGCTGTCGGGGGTGTGCGAAGGCCGCCCGGTCAAGGGCGCCATGGCGCTGGATCAGTTCTACATGGCAGAAGGCGGCGCCATCCACTTCAAGAAGGATTTGGTGGTCAACAACAATAAGCACGTGATCTGGTGGTCGTTCGTCACCGTATACAAGGACGGCACCTGGGACACCGGCTCGTTCATGGTGGGCCATGACCACTTGGGTTACGCGATTTTCAACAATGAAAAAGGCGAGGTGCGGGTAACCACCGACATCGAAGGGCTGACCGAGCACAAGGACGGCAGCTACTTCCTCAAATCCGCGAAAATCGTGCTGGAAGGCAAGGAGCAATGGGAGTTCTTGCCGGACGAGAAGGGCGAGATGATCGATTTCGTCGGCGGCTTCCCCATCACCGCCCAGCAGGAAGGGCGCTGGCGCAAGGTGGGCGATACCCGCGAGCCGTCGCACTGGTTGGGCTGGGGTGAATCGGACCGGCGCAACGGTTCGGCGCGCAACGTCAAGGGCCAGGACCTGTAGCACCCCTCTGCAGGCGCCCGCTGCCGGCAAGGGCCGGGCGCCCACTGCAACACGCCTCGGCTAATAAGAATAATGAGGACATGGCGATGAAGTTTTCCAACAAAGTAGTTTTGGTCACCGGTGCCGGGCGCGGCATGGGCCGGGCCATCGCGCTGGCCTATGCCCGCGAAGGTGCCAAGGTGGTGGTTTCGGCCCGCACCGCCAGCCATGGCGAGCACACCGTGGCGCAGATCCAGGCCCTGGGCGCCCAGGCGTGCCTGGTAGGCGGCGACATTGCCGACCGCGAGGCGATCAGGTCGATGGTGCAAGGCGCTGTCGAGCATTTCGGCACGCTGGACATCGTCGTGCATTGCGCTGCCGATACCAGCCACGGGTTGATGGCCGAAATGGCCGATGACACCTTTGATCACATCGTGCGCAGCAATATCCAGTCGCTGTTCTGGCTGGCCAAGGACTGCGCGCCGTACCTGTCCCTAGCCACCGACAAAGGCCGGCTGATCTTTATCTCCTCCGGCGAAGCCAACCGCAAGTACACGCCCCGGCTGATCGCCTATGGCGCCAGCAAGGCGTTCATGAACGCCTTTGCCCGTGGCCTGGCGGTGGAGTTTGGCGCCTTGAACATCCTGGTCAACGTGGTGGAGCCCGGCTTGATCGGCACCGATCACATGCTCGAAACCCTGGGCAACGAGTTGCCTCATCAGTTGGCCGCGCACTTCCCGGTAGGGCGGTTGGGCGAGTCGGCCGACATTGCCAACGCAGTGCTGTTTTTGACCTCCAACGAGGCGTCCTATATCACCGGCACCTCGCTGCTGGTGGACGGCGGCGCGACCATGATCGCGCTGCCCAAGGTCGAAGACATCCTCAAGGGCCATTAATCATGTGGCGCGGCCGCATGGGCGGCCTCGCCGGGAGTTTACACATGACCACTGACACACGCGGTACCAAGGCCCCTGGCGGCAGCGATTTTTCCGAGTTCCGGCGCGGCTGGCGCGTGGTGCTGCTGGGGCTGTTCGGCATCTGCACCAGCATTACCGCCGCGCTGTTGTACGCCTTTGGCACCCTGGTGATCCCGCTGGAACAGGCCTTCGGCTGGAGCCGCGGCGATCTGCAGGCCAGCATCACCTTCCTGTTCGCCGGCGTCGCGATCTCCACGCAACTGGTCGGCTGGCTGTACCGCCGCCATGGCCTGCGCCGGGTGGCGATCTTCTCGATCGTGCTGCAAATTATCGGCTACTTCGCGATCACCCGCATCCAGGGCTCGATCGGCTGGTTGTACCTGGCGTTTTTTGCCATGCCCATCGTGTGCGCCGGCACCATCGCCATCACCTGGACCCAACTGGTCAACCTGTGGTTCGAGCGCAACCGCGGCCTGGCGCTGGCGATCATCCTCTGTGGCACCGGCCTCATGGCAATGATTTTGCCGCCGCTGTTGTCGCGGCTGATCGCCGCCTACGGCTGGCAGGCCGGGTTCTATGCCCTGGGGGCGATGCCGTTGCTGTTTACCTTGCCCCTGACGTTATGCTGGTTGCGCCTGCCGGGCCAGCCTGCCGGGGCTCAACCGGCCAAACAGGACGCCCCCGTGCAACTGTCCGGCATGAGTTTCAAGCAGGCGTTGCGCAGCCGCATGTACTGGGGCTTCAACGTGGCGCTGATCCTGTCGGTGTCGTTGACCGTCGGCATGGTCACCAACATCGTGCCGATGCTGCAAAGCAAGGGCCTGAGCCCGCAGCAGGCGGCGCAAGTGTTCAGCACCTTTGGCATTTCGATCATTGCCGGCCGGTTGCTGGTAGGTTACCTGCTGGACCGCTATTCGCCTTCCAAGGTGGCAGCGGCGAGCCTGGCATTGCCCGCGCTGGGTTGCGCCATTTTCTACTTCAGTGCGGGCCAAAGCACCCCTCTGCTGGTGCTCGCCACCTTGTGCATCGGTGCCAGTGCCGGCGCCGAGTTCGACCTGGCGGCGTTCCTGATGGCGCGCTATTTCGGTCTTCGCGATTACGCACGCATCTTTGGCCTGCACCTGTGCCTGATCACCATCGTTTCCGGGTTGGTACCGATGCTTTTTGGTCACCTATACGATGTCTACGGCAGCTATTCGGCGGTGCTGGCGTGCTGTTTCTGCTGCGCCATCATTGGCCCGGCCCTGTTGCTGTGGCTGAGGATGGAGCCGGCGTTCCTGGCGCGCCAATATCCGTGGCAACAGCAGCAACCCACTTGATCCTAACCTGAGGAAGACCTGCATCATGAGCATGGACAGAATGGCAATCGAACGTTTCCTGCACGGTCAGATCGACTGCTGGAACAAGGGCGACAAGCAGGGGTTTTTTGACCACTACAAAAGTGTCTCGGCCAACGGCCTGGACATCGAGTACGTCGGCCGGCCGCCGCAAGAGGACGCGTGGCAAGTGCTGGAGGGCATGTGGGCGGCGCAGCAGCCGAAGATTCGCGTCGAGGTGCGCCAGTGCATCATCAATGGCAACGAGGCCGCCTGCCACCACCTCAATGCCCTCCGTGAACAGGAGGGCGGTATCGAGACCATCGAGTTGTATCAGTTCGGCGAGGGCACGCTGTCGGTGCGCTACTTCATCGACCTGTAGCCTTTCACATACCGTCGGTTGAAGCCGACAGCTCGCGCCATTGTTCACTGTGCGCGAGCATGTCGGTGAGTTTGTCGCGTACCTGCCGGTAGGCGTCAGAGCCTGCGAGGTAGCGCAGTGGCGGCTCCGGGTGATTGGCCAGGTGCACCAGGGCTGCGCCCAGCTTTGCCGGGTTGCCGGTCTGCTTGTGGTTGTAGGCGGCCGAGGCGCCCCGGACTTTGTCCGTGAACGCGGCGTAGTCCTCAAGCGCCCTTGCGCCAAACACTGCGGAACTTGGGTCCAGGAAGTCGGTGTTGAACACGCCCGGTTCCACCAGCGTGACCTTGATGCCGAACATGGCCACTTCCTGGGCCAGCGACTCGGAAAACCCCTCCACGGCAAACTTCGACGCGCAGTACAGCGCGGCGCCGCCCATGCCCAGGATCCCGCCCATCGACGACACATTGAACACCCGCCCGCTGCGCTGCCGGCGCATCACCGGCAGCACGGCGCGGCACACGTTGAATACGCCGAAAACATTGGTGGCGAATTGCCTGTCGGCATCGCTGGCAAAATTGTCCTCGAAGGGCGCCAACTGGCCATAACCGGCGTTGTTGACCAGCACGTCGATGCGCCCGAAGTGCGCCACGGCGTGTTCCACGGCCGTGAGGGCCTGGGCTGGGTCACTGACATCCAGGGCCACCGACAGCACGCGCTCGCCGTAATCGGCAAAGTTGCCTTGCAGCGCCTCTAGGCGCCGGCCACTGACCACCACGTTGTCGCCTGCGGCCAGGGCAGCATGGGCGATGGCGGCGCCCAGCCCGCGGGCGGCACCGGTAATAAACCAGGTCTTGTTCATTGCATTGCTCCTGCCATGTGCGCACGAAAAAGCCGCATGCAGCGCCACGCTGATGCGGCTTGGGGGGAGATCATTCGCGGTTGGCCGCTTCCCAGGCCTTGAGGTCGAAACCCTCGGCGGCCGCTTGTACGGCAGTCAGGCGGGGCGCGCGGGCGAGGATCTTGCGCGCGGCCATGTGGTCGCCCATGCGGTTGCAGGACTCCACCGCCACCAGCCGGTCATTGCGAAAGCACAATACGGACAGTTGCCGGTCGGCTGCCGAGCCCAGTACCACGCTGCTGTCGTAGCCCGTCGAGAGCCCGGCAATCTGCAGCTTGAGGTCGCCCTGGTCGGTCCAGAACCAGGGCAGGGCGCCGTAGGGTGCTGGCTTGCCCATCAGGCGCGCCGCCACGGCGCGGGCTTGATCCACGGCGTTTTGCACCGACTCGAGCCGGGTGTGCTGTTCATCGTTCTGCAGGCACGGGAAGCTGGCCACGTCGCCCAGGGCGCTAATCAACGGGTCGCTGGTGAGCAGGTTGGCGTCCACCTTGATGCCGTTCTCGATGGCCAGGCCCGCTTCGGTCGCCAGTTGCGCGTTGGGAATCACGCCGATACCGAACACCACCAGGTCCGCTGGCAGGCTGCGCCCGTCTTGGGTGTGCACGGCGCAGACCTTGCCGTTGTCACTGTCGATGCGGCTCAGGCCCTGGCGAAAATCAAAACGCACGCCCCAGGCTTCGTGGGCCTGGCGAAACAGCGCCGACATTTCCTGCGACACGGCGCGGGCCATGGGCCGCTCGCCCAGCTCCAGCACATGCACGGTCGCACCTTGGGCTGCGGCGACAGCGGCGAATTCCAGGCCGATAAAGCCTGCGCCCACCACCACCACGTTGCGCGCCGCCTTGGCCAGCGGCGCCAGTGCATCAGCGTCGGCCTTGGTCTTGATGCCAAACACCTGCGGCAGGTCTGCGCCGGGCACCGGCAACGGCCGGTTGTGGGCCCCAGTGGCCAGCACCAGGTGGTCGTAGCCCAGCGCATCACCTGAAGCCAGCAGCACGCGGCGGTTCAGCCGATCGATGGCGGTGGCCTGGTCATGCAGCAGGTCGATGCGCTGGGTGACGTAGAACGCCTGCGGGCGGAACAACAGGTTACTGTCCTGGATCTTGCCCAGCAGGTAGGCCTTGGACAACGGCGGGCGCTGGTAGGGCAGGCCTGGTTCGTCGCCCACCAGGGTAATGCGGCCTTCATAGCCTTCCTGGCGCAGCGAGGTGGCCACTTGAAAGCCGGCCTGGCCGGCACCGACGATAACGACAGAGGCGAGGGTCATGGATGCTCCTTGACGCACATTCAGAATTGCGAGGACGGCAGGCGCAGCACCATGCCGTCCATGTCTTCGCTGATGGTCAGCTGGCAGCACAGGCGGCTGTTGTCCTGGCGCTCGAAGGCGTATTCCAGCATGTCGGTTTCCGGGCTTTGGGCCTGGCCCACCGTGCCCAGCCAGGCGTCGTCGACATAGGCGTGGCAAGTGGCGCAGCTGCAGGCGCCGCCGCAGTCGGCGGGGATGCCGGGCACCGAGGCAAAGGTGGCTGCCTGCATCACCGATTGGCCGATGCTGCCCGTGACCTGGTGCTCGGTGCCGTTGTGTTCAATAAACGTCAATGTGGGCATGATCTGCTCCGGTTGTTCTCAGGAGTGGGTGGGCAGTGCGTGCGCGGCAAAGCGCGGCACTCGCCCCAGGGTCAGTAGCAGCAGCGGGCCGATCACGCAGCAGGCGGCGCTGTACAGCAACATGGCGGTGTAGGAGCCGGTACGGGCCAGCAGCATGGCGAACAACAGCGGGGCCAGGGCCGACGCCACGGTATTGAGGCCCTGGTGCACGCCAAACAGGCGCCCGTATTCACGCAGGCCGAAGTACCGGGCGACCAGGAACGCGGCGATGTCGAACTCTGCGCCCGCACCAAAGCCCACCAGTACGGCTGCCAGTATCAATGGGGCGATTTCGGTGGTTGTGTTCAAATAGATAAAGCAGCCGATGGCTGGCAACAGCAGGCTGATTGCGGACACGGCCGGCGGCCACAGGCGGTCCAGCAGGTAGCCAATCAGCAACCGGCCAAAAATCAGCGAAAGGCCGAAGCCGCTGAACACCGTGGCTGCGTCGCCGGCCGACAGGCCCCTGGCCTGCAGCATGGGGATGGTGCTGGTGACCATGCCCACGATCGAGGAAATCACCAGGCTGAGCGCCAGGTTGCAGGTCCAGAACTTCAGCGAGCCCATGGCTTCGCGAAAGCCCATGCCGGGCAGGGCGGCCAGCTCGCCGGCGGCGTTGCCGTTGCTGGCCGCCGTGGGCAACTTGAACCAGAACACGATCAGCGGCAGTAGCACCAACAGGTTGAGCAGCGCCAGGATCACGAAGGCGGCGCGCCAGTCCCACTGTTCAATGCCCCAGGCCAACAGCCGGGGAATGATGGCGGCGGTCACGCCGGTGCCCGACAGCCCGATGGCCAGGGCCAGCCCGCGGTTGCGGTCGAACCACAGGCTCAGCAGTTGGGTCCAGGTGACCGCCAGGGCGCCCATGCCGACGATCGGCAGCAGCGCGAAGGCCAGGTACATCGACCAGATCGAGGAGGTCAATTGGGTGGTGGCCAGGTAGCCGAGTGACAGCAGCAACAGGGAAACGATCGTGACCCGCTTGATCCCAAAGCGCAGGTTGAACCAGCCCACCAGCTGCAGCGACACCACCGCGCCGCCGAACAGAAAGGTAATGCACGCCTGCAGCTCACCTGGTGTCCAGCCAAAGGCGTTGCGCAACGGCACCACCAAAGTCCCGAAGCCATACAGCAAGGCGGCGTTGATGCTGATGGCGACGCCGGCCAATGACAGGACCAGGATCCGCCAGCCTTGGCGAAATTCACGGAAATCGATGGCCGCTTCGTTTTTCGAAGGCTGCATGGGGTTGGCTTCCTTATAGGTTTTGTTGAGCCAAGCACGGGTAGCGAGACAGTGTGTTCAAGTCGCTTTTCGCAGAATCCTGTTTCGTATCCAGAATAAAATCAGCGATTTTCATTTGTCCACTACAGCCATGCGACCAATAGACAAACGAATTTCCTGCACCGACGGCCGTGTTCAATCAAATTGCTTTTGCCGTGCCGAATGCCTGTCAGCATATCCGCGCTAAAAATTAATTGCACATAAAATAAATAAGTGTTCATAATTTGCTGAGGCTGGACCTTATAAGGAGAAAAAAATGAGTTCAGAACCCGTGCAATTCATCGCGGTGGCAGACCGCAGCCGCTGCTGTGGCTACGGCCTGTGCGCCGCCATCTGCCCCAGTGTCTACAAGCTCGATGCCGATGGCCTGGTGTACTTCGACGACCCCCGTGTGCCACCGGAGCTGGAAGAGGAGGCCCGCGAAGGCGCGGCGGCTTGCCCGGCAGAAGCCATCTGGCTGGAACCGGTCGCCGCGCACGACGCCGTCTGATCCAATCACCGAGTCGAGGAAGTGCTGATGGGACGATTGAACAACAAGGTGGCCTTGATCACCGGCACCGGCGGCGGCCAAGGGCGCGCGGCAGCACTGCGGTTCGCCCGCGAAGGGGCGATAGTGGTGGGGTGTGACTTCGTTGCCGCAGGCCACGAAGAGACTGCGGCGCTGATGCAGGCCGAAGGCTTCACCCTGTACGGCAGCGCGCCGGTTGACCTGGGCGACCACGAGCAGGCCAAGGCCTGGATCGAGGCCGCGGTGGCCGAGCATGGGCGTATCGACGTGCTCTACAACAACGCCTCGGCGGCGCGTTTCGGGCTGGTCAGCGAGCTGTCGATCGAGGATTGGCACTACACCCTGCGCAACGAGATCGACCTGCTGTTCTATACGACCAAGTACGCCTGGCATCACCTGGCCGAACAGCGCGGGGTGATCATCAACGTGTCGTCCACTGCCGCCTGGGGCGGCTCGAAAGCGGCCGGTATCAGCGCGCATTCGGCGGCCAAGGGCGCGGTGGTGTCCTTTACCCGGCAAGTGGCCGTGGAAGGCGCGCCGTTCGGCATTCGTGCGGTCAGCGTAAGCCCCGGCTTCGTCGCCACGCCCGGCACCCGGCCGTTCCTGGAAGACCCCAAACTGCGCGCCATGCTGCTGGACGGCGTGCTGATGGATCGCCCCGGCGAGCCCGAGGAGGTGGTGGCGCTTGCGGTGTTTTTGGCCAGCGACGAGGCGTCTTTCGTCACCGGCTCAGACTTTGTCATCGACGGTGGCCTATTGGCGGTCTAGGGCACGTCGCTTCATCCCAACAAGAACAAGAAGGTGGATAACGTGGACATCATCGGTATCGGCTACATGGGCTTCGAGACCCCGCACCTGCAAGCGTGGCGCGAGTATGGTCCGCAGGTGATGGGCTTCGGCATCGGCAAGAACCCCGAAAGTGACCCCGACTCGCTGTATTTCAGGATTGACGATCGCCGCCATCGCTTTGCCTTTCACCCAGGCAAGGTCGACCGTATTGCCTACATCGGCTGGGAAGCCGTGGGCCGCATGGCGTTCGAGGCGGGCATCAAGAAGCTGGAAGCCGCCAACGTCGAGTACAGCCGCGGCGACGCGCAGTTCTGCGAGCTGCGCGGGGTTCGCGAAGTGGTGCGTTTTCGCGACCCCGTGGGCTACCGCCACGAACTGTTCTATGGGCAGAAATGGCTGCCGCGCTCCTTCCAGCCCGGGCGCCCGCACAGTGGCTTTCTGGCCGATGAGCGCGGCGCCGGCCACGTGGTGCTGATCACCCCGGACTACACCCCGGAACTGGAAAACTTTTTGCTCAACGTCATGGGCTTCAGTTGGTATGGGGCGGGGGCGGGCAAGGGCCGCACCGGGTTTTTCCGCTCCAAGCTCAACCACCACACCAGCCACGACATCGCTTATGGCCACGGCCCCGGCCGGATGGGCGTGCAACATGTCGGGTTGTTTGTGCGCAACGTGCGCGACGTGGGCGAAACCTACGACATCGTCCGCCA